>JAEWJB010000096.1 GCA_023386795.1 Pseudomonadota bacterium | reverse complement strand
GCTTCAGCCGCGACCGCCAGCTTCCGCTGTCGCGGCTGAAGCCGCTCCTACAGGTGCCCATCCGAACAATGCCATCGCCTTGGCGAACTCGCCTTCCGGCGCGGCGAATACCTCCATCCGCCGCCCGTCCGCCGGATGGGGGAAGGCCAACCGCTCTGCGTGCAACAGCATGCGGTGTACGCCGAGCATGCGGAACGTGCGGTTGTGTCGCCCGTCGCCATGGCTGGTATCGCCGATGAGATGGTGCGACAGGTGCTTGAGATGCCGACGGATCTGCCGGAAACGTCCGGTCAACGGCCGGCAACGCAACAGCGCATAGCGCGAGGTCGCAAAACCGGTGGAGGGTACTTCCAGTTCTCCGCAGGCCAGCCGCTCGAACTCGGTCACCGCGTCCTTCTTCTGTGGCTTGCCCGGGCCACCGTCGAGCGCATGGTCCACGGTCAGCCGCCCCTCGGCCGGCCAGCCGCGGCAGATGGCCAGGTAATCCTTCTCCACCTCGCCGGCCATCAACGCCTTGCCCAGCGCACTGGCGCTTTCACGGTCGAATGCCAACAGCAGGCAGCCGCTGGTGGCGCGGTCGAGCCGATGCACCAGGAAGACCTGGCGGCCGAACTGCTCGCGCAGGCGGTCGGCCAGGAAATCGTCCTCGCCGCGGGCCAGCTTGCTGTCATGGACCATCAAGCCGGCGGGCTTGTCCACCACGGCCAGATAGGGGTCCTGGTACAGGACCGGAATCGGCGCGGGGGCGGGCTCGGGCGGGGAGACGGCGGGCAGGCCGTCGGAGTCGGGGATCGCGTTCAC
This sequence comes from Pseudomonadota bacterium, assembly GCA_023386795.1. Classification (GTDB taxonomy): domain Bacteria; phylum Pseudomonadota; class Gammaproteobacteria; order Xanthomonadales; family Xanthomonadaceae; genus Stenotrophomonas_A. The sequence goes on along the minus strand of JAEWJB010000096.1, from coordinate 9,873 downwards.
CCGCCCATTATCCCGGCCCGCCCGCGCCGCGTCATGGCAGCCGCTTAAGAATCGCTTAAAGGTTTGCCTCTACCATCGCGGCTTTCCCCTGCCTGGCCGTGCCCTTGTCCCAACTGCTGCTCGTCGAAGACGACGCCATGCTCGGCGATGCGCTGGCCGAGGCACTGGCCGGTGACGGCTGGGCGGTGGATCGCGCGCGCGACGTGGCGCAGGCGCGCCTGGCGCTGGTCGAGCACGGCTATGCCGCCGTGCTGCTCGACCTCGGCCTGCCGCAGGGCTCCGGGCTGGACGTGTTGCGCGCGATGCGCCAGCGCTACGACCCCACGCCGGTGCTCATCATCACCGCGCGCGACCAGTTGAGTGACCGCATCAGTGGGCTGGACGCGGGCGCCGACGACTATCTCGTCAAGCCGTTCCAGAGCGACGAGCTGTGCGCGCGCCTGCGCGCCGTGGTGCGGCGCAGCCAGGGCCGGGTGACGCCGGCGCTGGAATGGCAGGGCGTGCGCGTGGACCCGGCCTCGCGCAATGTGGAACGCGACGGCGTGGCCGTGCGGTTGGGCGCGCACGAGTACCGCACGCTGGTGGCCCTGCTCGAACGGCGCGGCCGCGCGGTGTCGCGCGAGGCACTGGAGGCACAGGTCTACGGCGGTGGCGGCACGTTGGAGAGCAACACCATTGCGGTCTACGTGCACCAGCTGCGGCGCAAGCTCGGCGATGATTTCATCATCACCGTGCACGGCATCGGTTACCGGATCGGCTGATGCGCCATCCCTCGCTCAAACTCAAGCTGCTCAAGACGCTGATGGCGGTGATCCTCGGCGGCTGGCTCATCTGGCTGCTGTGCCAGCACGGCCAGGTGAGCCGGCAGCAGAGCCGGCAGGGCGACCTGTTGCTGCGCGAAGTGGCCGAACAAGTGCTGCTGTCGATGCCGCGCAACATCGCCGACGTCGGCAGCGCCGGTTACCTGGAACTGCCGCCCACGCTGGCCGCCGCACCGACCCGCGAGTTCGACAAGATCCGCTTCCAGGTCTGGAGCCTGGCCACCGGCGAGCGCGTGGTGGCCTCGCGCAAGGCGCCCACCACGCCGCTCAAGCCGGATTTCCAGCCAGGCTTCGGCCACGTGCAGACCGCCGGCGACCGCTGGCGCGTGTATGCGGTCACCGATGCCGAAGGTCGCGTGCAGGTGCAGGTGGGCCTGGCGCAGTCCCAGGTGGAGGCCGAGCTGGCGCACTGGATCCGCGTGAGCCTGCTCTCTGCGGTCGGCGTGTTGCTGGCTTTCGCGCTGGCGATCTGGCTGGCGGTGAGCTGGAGCCTGCGTTCGACCCACCGCCTGCGCGACGGCATGGCCGCGCGCGAGCCGCTCGACCTCACCCCGCTGCCCACCGCCGGCATCGCGCGCGAGATCCTGCCGCTGGTGCGTTCGTTCAACGAGTTGCTCGGCCGCCTCGGCGAGGGCATGCAGCGCGAGCGCCAGTTCCTGGCCGAAGCGGCGCACGAGATCCGCACCCCGCTGGCGGCGTTGCAGACCCAGACCGAACTGGCGATGCGCGCCACCGACCCGGCCCAGACCCGCGAAGCGCTGCAGCGGCTGCACGGCGGTATCGAGCGCATCACCCGGCTGGCCCAGCAGCTGCTCGATTCGGCGCGACTGGAAGCCTCGCGCAACGAAGGCCGCGAGGCGATCGTCGAACTGTCCGACGTGGCGACGATGGTCGCCCGTGAGTTCGAGGCGACCGCCGAACGTCGCCGGCAAACACTGGTGCTGACGGTGGAGGAAGCGCCGGTCTGCGCCGATGTCGACGATCTCGGCATCCTGTTGCGCAACCTGATCGACAACGCGGTGCGCTACTGCGGCGAAGGTGGCCGCATCGAGATCTGCTGCCATGCCGACAAGGTTGCCGGCGAAGCGGTCCTGCGCGTGCGCGACGACGGCCCGGGTGTCCCGGAACACGAACGCGAGCGCATTTTCGACCGCTTCTTCCGCGGCAGCACCGGCAATGGCGAGCGCGGCAGCGGGGTGGGCCTTTCGCTGGTGGCTCGCATCGCACGCCATCATGGCGCGCGCATCGAAACCGGCCCGGGCCTGCAGGGCCGCGGGCTGTGCATCGCGGTGCGTTTCGCCCTGCAGGGCGAAACGACCGCCGCCTGACTTACTCCGCCGCCAGCTCGCGGCCCGAAGCGCCGCGCCACCACATCCGCAGCGGCGGCGGCTGGCGCGGGTCGATCGCCTGGCCCAGCAGCGGCATCGCGATGGCCACCTGGCGCTGGCGAGCGGCGGCGAGCACTTGCTCCATCGGCGCGTACCAGTCGTGGAAGGCCAGGTCGAAGGTGCTGTTGTGGATCGGCACCAGCCAGCGTCCACGCAGGTCGATGTGCGCCTGCACGGTCTGTTCGGGAAGCATGTGCACACCGGCCCACAGCGGGTCGTAGGCACCGCATTCCACCAGCGTGAGATCGAACGGCCCCAGGCGGCGGCCGATCTCGGCGAAGCCGTCGAAATAGCCGCTGTCGCCGCTGAAGAAAAGATTGAGCTCCGGCGTGCGGATTGCCCACGAGGCCCACAGGCGGCGATCGCGGTCGAACAGCCCGCGCCCGGAGAAGTGCTGTGCCGGTGTGGCGGTGAAGGTGATCTGCCCGGCGGTGTAGGCCTGCCACCAGTCGAGCTGGTGGATGCGCGCGGCCGGCACGCCCCAACGCTGGATCAGGTCGCCTACGCCCAGCGGGGTGATGAATACCTCGGCTCGCTTTGCCAGCGTGATGATCGTGGCCTTGTCGAGGTGGTCATAGTGGTCGTGCGAGATCAGCACGCCCTTGAGCGGCGGCAGGTCTTCCAACGCGAGCATCGGCGGCTGGAACCGCTTGGGTCCGGCCCAGCCGACGGGCGAGGCGCGCTCGGAGAACACCGGGTCGGTGATCCACCAGCCGCCATCCAGGCGCATCAGCACGGTGGAATGGCCGAGCCGGAACAGTTCGCCTTCCTTCGCGGCGGCGAGGGCCTCGGCGGTGATCGGGCTGACCGGGATCGGCGAGGACGGACGCGTGCCCGGCTGCTTGCCGGTGAGGAACTTCCACCACAGCGAGACGGTTTCCTTGCCCTCGGGTACACGGGGCTTGGTGGCGTTGCGGAAGCGGCCATCCTGGAATTGCGGGGACAACGGATACTCGACAGCAGAACCTGAAACCGACATGCCGGTGATTCCTGTGGCAAGAACGAGGGAGAGGGAAATCCAGAGCCAGCGGCGTTTCATGGCGCGGCGGGCCAGTGCACGCGGGCGCAGCCCATGTCATCGGCGACGCGGCGCGCGTGCGCGCGCAAGCCTTCGCCGATGCCGCCGCCGCGCCATGCGGGTTTGACGTAGAGACCTTCAATGCGCAGGCCGTACTCGCCGCTGGGCAGGTCGAGGCCAACGCTGGCGACCAGCACGCCGACATCGCGGTTGCCACTACGCGCCAGCCATGCCCACGCGCGATAGGGCGCATCGAGCAGCGCTTCGCGCAGCGGCAGGGGCGGATGCATGGGGAGGGATGCCTCCGATGCCTCGCGGCACAACGCCCACAACCGCGGCAACGCATCGGTGTCGACACGCTCGAGCTGCCATGGCGGCATCGCGCGGCGGGACGAGGGAGGGACGTCCAGGACCAGCGCGATCATGCGGCCCCCGCCTTGGGTGGGGCCACGTGCGGGAAATTCCATTGCGACGTCATCAGTAATCTCCAAGGGCATCAGGAGCGCCCATGGAGACAGGGTGCGCGGTGCGCTTTAAGAACCCTTTAAGACCTGGCCGCCGGGCTTAACCGCGAGCAACTCGCCCTTGCCGACCGGCACGAGCGAGACCGCATAGCCGGGCGCGGCATCGAGCAGGGCGCGCAGGGGCGCCATCTCGTCGCCGTGTGACGTGGCGTTATCGACCACCAGCAGGCCGCCGGGACGCAGCACGCGGTCGATCCATGGCCACCAGCCGGCGTACGCGGGACGGTGGGAATCCAGGAACAGCAGGTCCATCGACGCGCCCGGTGCGGCCGCGAGCCAATCGCCCGCGTCGCCTTGCCATTGCGTGATGGCTGCGGTGAGGCGGGCGCGGACGAAGTTCTCGCGCGCCATCGCGACCTTGCCGGCATCGCGCTCCAGGGTGATGACGTGACCCCCGTGCGCCTGCGCCGCCTCGGCCAGCCACAAGGTGGAATAGCCGTTGGAGGTGCCGATCTCGACGATACGGCGCGCCCGCGTGGCGCGCACCAGGACCGCAAGGAACTCACCGGTGTCCGGCGTGATGTTGAGCATCCGCTCGCCGCGCGCGGTGGTAGCCGCATCGTGGGCGGCGCCGAATGCCGCCAATTCCGTCTTCAGCCGGGAAAGGAGGCTGGACACCCCCGCTTCAGCGCTTGAACCAAGCCGCTGCCAGCGACGCGGCGCCCGCGATGCCGCTGGCCCAGATCCACAGCGTCGCGCCCTGGCGGGCATCGCCATGCAGGCCATGGAGCACGGCTGCGCATACCAGCAGGCCGACGCCGGTGATCGCCATCACCGCGCGCCGTTGCAGCACGCGCACGCTGCGGTCGAGTGCGCGCAGTTCCTGCGAGCGAACGTCCACGCGGTGTTGGCCCTCGACCTGCTGGCTCAGCCAGGCATGTACCAGGCGCGGCATGTCCGGCGCGTGGGTCATCAGTTCCGGCAGCCGCTTGCGCAACTCTTTCAGCGCACGTCGCGGGCTGTAGCGCTCGACCAGGATGCGCTCGAGCACCGGCCGCGCCACCGCCCAGATATCCAGCTGCGGGTCGAGCTGTCGGCCCACGCCTTCGATGTTGAGCAAGGTCTTCTGCAGCAGGATCAGCTGCGGCTGCAACGTGAGCTGGTAGCGCTGGGCGACGCGGAACAGCTTGAGCAGCACCTCGGCCAGCGAAATCTGCGACAGCGGGCGGGTGAAATACGGCTCGCACACCGAGCGTGCGGCCGCCTCCAGCTCGTCGATGCGCACGTCGGAAGGCATCCAGCCCGCCTCCACGTGCAGCTCGGCGATGCGCCGGTAGTCGCGATTGAAGATGGCCATGAAGTTCTCGGCGAGGTAGTACTGATCCTCTTGCGAGAGCTGGCCCATGATGCCGAAATCCAGCGCGATGAAGCGCGGGTTGAGGCGCCGCTCCGGGTCCGAATCCACCCAGATGTTGCCGGCGTGCGCATCGGCGTGGAAGAAGTTGTCGCGGAACACCTGGGTGTAGAACACGCGCACGCCCTTGGCGGCCAGCACCTTGCGGTCGATGCCGGCTGCGTCCAGTGCGGCGATGTCGTCGGACGGAATGCCGTACACGCGTTCCAGCGTCAGCGCGCGCTCGGCGGTATGCGTCCAGATCACCTCCGGCACGTACAGGTCGTCCGAGCCCAGCCAGAAGCGGCGCAGCACGCTTGCATTGGCGCCCTCGCGCTGGAGGTCGAGCTCGGCGGCCAGCGTGTTCTCGATCTCGGCCACGACTTCGCGCGGGCGGATCTTCTCCGCGCGCGGATGGGTGCGGTCCACCAGCGCGGCCAGTGACTTGAGCAGGGCGATATCCGCATCGATCTGGCGCTCGATGGTGGGACGCAGCACCTTGACCACCACCTGGCGCCCGTCGTGCAACGTGGCCGCATGCACCTGCGCGATCGAGGCCGAGGCCAGCGGCGTGGTATCGAAGCTGGCGAAGGCGGCCTCCACCGGCTGCCCCAGCGCCTGCTCGACGATGGCGCGCGCGGTCTGCCCGTCGAACGGTTGCACGCGGTCCTGCAGCAGGGTCAGTTCGTCGGCCACGTCCGGCGGCACGAGATCGCGGCGGGTGGAGAGGATTTGCCCGAACTTGACGAAAATCGGGCCCAGATCCTGCAGCGCCAGCCGCAGGCGCGCGCCGCGCGACTGCGCGGCGATGGCGGCCGGGGCGCGCGGCACGAACGGCTTGGCCAGGCGCAGCCAGCGGCCGGCGGGCGTGTCCTCCAGCAAATCGTCCAGGCGGTAACGCAGCACCACGCGGCCGATGCGGCTGGCACGGAAGAAGGCCTTCATGCGGCATCTCCGGCGCGCAAGCGCGCCACCCGCGCGGCGAGGCGTTCGACGTCATCGCGCAGGTGGTCCACGTCGTCATGGAAGGCATCGAGCTCGCCGCGCGGCACGACGTCCCGCGACTCCTCGGTGACGTACTCGGCGGCATCGCGGGCCAGGCCGGTGGCCAGCACGCGCGCCTGGCGCAGTGCGCCACGCGCGGCCTGTGCGACCTGCACGCCGATCACCTCGCCGAACACGGTGACGAAGGGCAACTGCCAATCCGGATCGAAGCGGCTGGCCAGCTGTTGCAGGCGCCGTGCCAGCTCGGCATCGCCTGACACCCGCATCCGGCCGCCGGGCGTGGCGCCACGCGCGGACTGCGCCAGCAGGGGCAGTTGCGACAGCAGGCCACCGAGCGTACTGCGCACGGCCAGGTCCGGCTCGCTGGAGCGGTCCACCGGGCCCACCCGCAGGCGGTCGCCTTCGACCCGGATCTGCAGCGCAAGGGCCGGCGCCTCCAGCGTCATCTCGATGCGCTGGCCGTCCAGGGCCTGCACGGCGGCGCGGGTATCCGGGTCCAGCGCCAGCGCGCGGTTGAGCGCCGTCTCCAGCGCGCGGCCGGCCAGCGGTTTGAGATTGGGCAGGGGGAAAGCAGGCATGGTCGCCATTCTAGCGGCTGTGCCCACCTGTTCGCCGTGCACGCGGCGCTTCGGCGCGCCAAGTCGAATGGGGGCATGCTATGCGCTTTCGTTTCGCGCAAAGGCGGTGGTGCAATGGGCAAGATCCGGGTAGGCCTCATCTTCGGCGGCAAGTCGGCCGAGCACGAGGTGTCGTTGCAGTCGGCCAGGAACATCGTCGATGCCCTCGACCCGGAACGCTTCGAGGTGACCCTGATCGGCATCGACAAGCAGGGCCAATGGCACATCAACGACCTGGGCGACTACCTGCTCAACGCCGAAGACCCGGCCCGCATCGCCCTGCACCGCTCCGGCCAGGGCGTGGCCCTCGTGCCGGGCCGCGAGGTCCAGCAGTTGCAGGCACTGCAGCCGGCAGCGGCGCTGGCGCAGATCGACGTGGTGTTCCCCATCGTGCATGGCACCCTTGGCGAGGACGGCTCGCTGCAGGGGCTGCTGCGGATGGCGAACCTGCCGTTTGTCGGCTCCGGCGTGCTCGGCTCAGCGGTGTCGATGGACAAGGACGTGGCCAAGCGCCTGCTGCGCGATGCCGGGCTGGACGTGGCGCCCTTCGTGACCCTGCGCCGACGCCAGGCCGATAGTGCGGATTTCGCCGCGATCAGCGCGCAGCTGGGCCTGCCGTTGTTCGTGAAGCCGGCCAACCAGGGTTCATCCGTCGGCGTGAGCAAGGTGCACGACGCGCAGGCGTTCGCGCAAGCGCTGGCCCTGGCGTTCTCCTTCGACCACAAGGTGCTGGTGGAATCGGCCATCGTGGGCCGCGAGATCGAATGCGCCGTGCTCGGCAACGACGCGCCGGAGGCGAGCGTGTGTGGCGAAGTGGTGGTGCACGACGAGTTCTACTCGTACGACACCAAGTACATCAGCGAGACCGGCGCGGAAGTGGTGGTGCCGGCAGCGATAGACGAGGATACCCAGGAGCGTATCCGCATGATCGCCCTGCGGGCCTACGAAACACTGGAATGCGCCGGGTTGGCGCGCGTGGACGTGTTCCTGACCCCCGAGGGGCGGATCGTCATCAACGAGATCAACACCCTGCCGGGCTTCACCCGCATCAGCATGTACCCGAAGCTGTGGGGGGCCAGTGGCGTCTCTTACCGCGCCCTGATCACGCGGCTGGTGGAACTGGCCATCGAACGCCATCGCGCCGATGTCCAACTACGCAGCACGGTCGGCTGACCGCCCTGCAGGGCCGGCGCACCCGAAGATGCGCCGGCCAGCCTGCAATCGCTTCGACTAGACGCGACCGCGGCGGAAAAGCGAGATCACCGCCAGGATCAGGAAGACAACGAACAGGATCCAGGCAATGTTGGTGGCAGCACCGGCGATGCCGCTGAAGCCCAGCACGGCGGCAATGATGGCGATGACGAAAAATACGATGGCGTAATGCAGCATGGCGTTCCCGAAGAGGTTGACGGGCCGGATCGGCGCGTTGCCATCATCAGGTGGTGCCGGTCTTCAACCGGTGATGGCGGCGTGGGCGGCAAATGAGGACTTCAGCCTTGTGATGCCTTCGTCAATGCTCACCCGCGGCACGTAGCCGAAGTCGCGCTTGGCAGGCCCCATGTCGTACCAATGCGCGGTGCAAAGCTGCTCGGCGAGAAAGCGCGTCATCGGTGGCTCGCCCTTCAGGCGCAACAGCGGCCACAGGATTTCGCACGCACGGCCGATGCGATAAGCGGTCTTGAACGAGATCGAGCGGGTCACCGGCGGTGCCCCGGCGGCGTCGAGCAGCCGGTTGATCAGCTCGCGCATGGGCAGCGGTTCGCCGTTGGAAATGAAGTACGCCTTGCCCGCGCAGGCGGCGCCGACGGCGAGGTGTTCGAACGCATCGAAGTGCGCCTGCGCGGCGTTGTCGATATAGGTGGTATCCACACGATTCTCGCCGGTACCCACGAGCCGCAGGCGGCCGGCACGCGCGCGTTCGGCCAGGCGCGGCACGATCTGGTTGTCGCCCGGGCCCCAGATCAAGCGGGGGCGCAACGCCACGGTGGCGAGGGTGCCGCTGTTGGCGGCCAGCACCGCGCGCTCGGCAATCGCCTTGGTCGCCGCGTACGGCGCCTGGAAGTCTTCACCGTACGGCACCTGGCTGGCATCGAGGCCTTCGACCGGATGCGTGGCACGGTGGGTGACGCTGGGCGTGGAGGTGTAGACCAGCTTGCCGACGCCTGCGGCCCGGCACGCGGCGAGTACGTTTTCGGTGCCGACCACGTTGGCAAGGTGATAGCTCTCGTAGCTGCCCCAGGCGCCGGCCTTGGCTGCGTTGTGGAACACCGCGTCCACGCCGGTGATGGCATGGCGCACGGCATCGGCATCGGCGAGGTCGCCGCGGATCTGGCCCACGCCCAGCGATTGCAACGACGGGTAGTGGCCGCGGTTGAAGCTCAGCACCTCGTGCCCGCGTTCGACCAGCCCGCGGCACAGCGCCTGGCCAAGGAAACCACCGCCGCCGGTGACCAGGATCTTCATGCGTTGCGCTCCAGTTGTGCGGTCGCCCAGCGCGCGAGCTGCTCGCGGCCGATCTTGGCGTTGTGGCGGATATCGACCGGGAAAGCCGGGTGAACGAGGAAGCGCGTCAGCGCTTGGGTGTGCGGGAAGGCTTCGGCGCGTTCTCGCAGGCGCTGCGCCATGCCCTCGTCCTGCACGCCGGGCAGCAGCTCGTAGCACAGCACCGGCTGCTGCGCGCCCGGCGTACCCACGCCGACCAGCGCGGTGCGGCGCAGGCCCGGCACGGTGTTGAACACCGGTTCGACCTGCTCGGTGTACATCGGCCCGGCGGCGGTTTCCACGCGCTGGGTCTTGCGGCCGCAGAACCACAGCCGGCCTTCGGCATCGAAATAGCCGACATCGCCCATGCGGTGCACGACGCGCTCGCCACCGTCCGGCAGCGGTTCGCGGATCTTCGCCACGGCAGTGGCGGCGTCGCGGTTGTAGTAGGTGTCGGTGGCGGTGGGGCCGGCCACGGTAATTTCGCCGACGTCGCCGGCAGGCAGCTCGCGCGCGCCATCCCAGTGCGGTATGGCCGCATCGTCAATGGCAATGATGCGCACCTGGTTCGGCGGCACCACGCGGCCCACGCAGGTGCCGGCGCCCGCTTCGGTCGCCTCGCGGGTCTGCTCCAGTTCGCGGCCTTCGATGACCGCCACCGGCAGGCATTCGGTCGCGCCGTACGG
>JAEWJB010000078.1 GCA_023386795.1 Pseudomonadota bacterium | reverse complement strand
ATTTGATATAGATCCGATGGCTGCTGATCCGGGACCAACATTGCGATCCGTGGCTACGCTGTCTCCCCAATCAGCGGCACCGCTACATTCTCTTTCTTCGCTGCCTCCAATGCCATTGCCTCCACTGCCACCACCTCCGCCGCCGCCACCGCCACCGCCGTTGCTGCGCGCGGCGCCGGTAACGGATGCGCCGCTCGACGCGCACCTGTCCATCACCGGAGCGACATGGCAGGGCAAGACGACCAACGACGTCTTCCGCATCGGCCTGGTGGATACCGGCGCGAGCTCCGCGCGCCTGAGCCCGCTCGTGCCGAGCGTCGCGCAATACGTGGTGGACGCGGCCCGCAAGGACACCAGCGTGGATGACAAGGCCGGCCACGGCACGCAGGTGGCGCAGATCCTGCTCGGCCGCCCCGCGGACGGGCATCCGGGCGGCGTGGCCGAAGCGACGCTGCTTTCGGTGCGTTACCTCGCCGATGACAACGCGAGCACGCAGGCCGTGCACGCCAACGACGGCTTCGATACCGCGATGCAATGGCTGGCCACGCAGGGGGCGGACGTGGTGGCCCTGTCACCCTCGCTGCGGTGGCAGGACGCGGCCGGTCGTGCCGAGCTTTACAGCGGCCTGTCCCACATCACCGGCAACGGCGGGCTCGTCGTGGTCGGCGCGGGCGACGACATCGATGACCACCAGCCTTCCGAGCTGGCGCTGCTGCCGTTCTCCGCGGACGACCCCTCGCGGCTGCGCGACCACTGGCTGGTCGTCGGTGGCGTATCCAGCCTGGATCCGACGCTGATCTCTGCCACGTCCAATGCCTGCGGCGCGGCGCGCGACGTGTGCCTCGTAGCCCCGGCGGACGTGAAGACGCTCGCACCGGACAGCATCAGCCCCATCAACGCGCACGGCACCGAGTACGCCGCCGCACAGGCGGCAGGCGCGGCGGAACAGGTCTACTCGTACCTGCCCTACCTGACAGGCGAGCAGATCCGTCAGGTACTGCTGGGTACCGCGACGGATCTCGGCGATCCCGGCGTGGACGACGTGTATGGCTACGGCCTGCTCAACATCGCCAAGGCGGTCAAGGGACCGGCGCGGCTGGACTGGGGCGACCTCCATGTCGACCTCAGTCGTAATGGCACACAGGGTTGGGCGGGCGAGTGGTCCAACGACATCAGCGGTGCCGGCAACCTGACGATTGACGGCAACGGTGCCTCTTCGTTGATGTGGATGTCCGGGCACAACACCTATACCGGCACGACGACCGTGCAGAACGGCCCCACGCTGGGCGTGTTCGGCTACCAGGCCGGCGATTTCGTGGTCCGGGACAACGCCGTCCTGACCTTGGCCAACGGCGCCGAGGTGGCGGGGAAGATCGAGGTGAGCGATGGCGCGGGCCTGTTGCTGGGTTCGAGCAACTACTGGAGCCAGGCGACCGGTACAAGCGTCACTGTGGGCGGCGACATCCACAACGACGCGCGCGTGTACACCTCCAACGCAAACCTGGCGATCAGCATCGGCGGTGACTACACGCAGACGGCCAACGCCAAACTGGGCTACTACCTGTCGGAGCAGCCATTGCAGATCGGCGGCACGGCGCACCTGGCCGGCATGCTGGAGATCGTCGGCCTCGCGCAGGGTTATACCTTCAAGGCACAGACCGACGTGCTGCACGCGGCGCAGGTGCAGGGTCAGTTCGACAGCGTGGTCAACTCGGCGGGCTATTACCTGCTGAGCGCCACGCCGCACTATGAAACCAACCGGGTCTGGCTGGACCTGGTGCGCAACAACGTCACCACCACGGCGCTGCGCATGGGGCTCACCGCAGCCGCCGTTGGTGGCGCGCAACGAGTGGAGACTGCATTCGGCGAGCTCGATACCGGTGCGGCCACGCCTGACCCGGCGTTCCTCGCAGCCGCCGGTGCCCTGCAAGCCACCTCGTCTTCCGCGCAGCTCGACCGCTCGCTCGGCAGCTTGTCCGGCGAGTTGCATGGCCTGGACCTGGCTTTTGCGCAGCTCTCCGCCGATGCATCGCGGCGCTCGCTGGAATCGCGCCTGGACGACGCGCGCGAACACGCCGTGCAGGGCGGCTGGTCGCAAAGCTTCGACCGACAGCAGCGGGCGGCAGGCCATGGCCTGCAATCGGCCGGCTGGCTGAGCGGCTACGACCTGTCGCGCGGCAGCACGTTGCTGGGCCTGTCTTTCGGGAACTCGCAGGGCCACGCATGGCAGGCCGGTCGCTGGGACCGCGCGCAGAACCGCCTTACCGAAGGGCAGGTGTATGCCGACTGGCGCGTCGGCGAGCATGGCTACCTGCTGGGCAGCCTGGCGTTCGGTCAGGGACAGCGCCAGCTGCGGCGCGAGATCGACCTGGCGGGCAGCCGTTATCTCGTCGGGTCGGACTACCTGCACCAGCAGGTCAGCGCCAACCTGCAGGCCGGTCTGCGCGTGCGCTGGGGCGAGACCTCCTGGGTGCCATACCTGGGAATGCAGGCCGTCGACAGCGAACAGGGCGGCTTCAGCGAACAGGGCGCGGCCGGCTTCGGACTCACCGCGATGGACACCCGTTCCCACGCCACGTTGGGCATGCTCGGTGCGCGTTGGCAGCGTGCTGCGGCCGGCCGCTGGCAGTGGCAGGGCCGCGTGGAATGGCAGCACCTGCTGTCGGCGTCCGCAGAGCTGACCGCGCGCTTCACCGCACTGGATGCCTGGAGCACGCTCGCCGCCGATGCGTTGGCACCGGACGTGAGGGCGTTGGATGTCGGGTTGCAGCGCGCGTTCGGCGCCGACGCCCAGCTGCGTCTGGACCTGGGCGTGCGCGACTCCACCTCCGGTAGCGACCGCCACGTCATGCTCGGCTGGAAACAGGCCTTCTAGCCGCGGCACGCGCGGGGACGCGCATGTCATCATGCCGTCCCCCGAGCCGCTCGCCGCCCCATGTCCGCGTCACACCGCACCACCCTGCCGATCCTCGCCGTCCTCGGCTCGATCACCTCGCTGTGCTTCGGCACTTCGCTGGCCAAGCACCTGTTCCCGGTGATCGGCGCGCCGGCCACCACGCTGTTGCGCGTGGGTTTCGCTGCACTGCTGATGTTCGCCGTGCAGCGCCCGTGGCGCGCCTGGCCGGCACCGCGCGCGTTGGCGATGGTCGTGGGCTATGGCGTGGTGCTGGGGGCGATGAACCTTTCGTTCTACCTGGCGCTGCGCACGATTCCGTTCGGCATCGCGGTAGCGATCGAATTCACCGGACCGCTGGCGGTGGCCCTGTTGTCCTCCCGCAGGGCGCTGGATTTCGTCTGGATCGTGTTCGCCATCGCCGGGCTTTCGCTGCTGGTACCGCGCGGCAGCCTGGATGCAGCGCTGGATCCGGCCGGCGTCGGCTGGGCGCTGCTGGCGGCATTGTGCTGGGCGTTGTACATCGTCACCGGGCAGCGCGCCGGCCAGGCCGGCGGGCGCGCCACCGTGCCCCTGGGCCTGTTGGTGGCCACGCTGGTGGCGCTGCCCTTCGGCGTCGGCCAGGTGGGCGCGGTGTTCGGCTCTCCGGCGCTGCTGGCATTCGCCGCCGGCGTGGCGCTGCTGTCGAGCGCGATTCCGTATTCGCTGGAGATTTACGCGCTCAAGCATCTGCCACGGCAGACGTTCGGCATCCTGCTGAGCCTTGAGCCCGCGGTGGCCGCGCTCGCCGGCTGGCTGCTGCTGTCCGAAACCCTGAGCAGCCGCCAGTGGTTGGCCATCGGCTGCATCATGGTGGCCTCGGCGGGTGCCGCGCTCGCCGCGCGGCGCGGCAAGCCGGTGGCGGTGCCGGTCGACGGCTGAAGCCGCTCCTGCGCGGGCGGCTGCCCGCTAGGCGTCTGCCGCCACGAAGCCGCCCGTCTGCCGCGCCCACAACCGCGCATACAACCCGCCACGCGCGATCAGTTCGGCGTGCGTGCCGCTTTCCACGATCGCGCCCCGATCCATCACCACCAGCCGGTCCATCCGCGCGATGGTGGAAAGCCGGTGCGCAATGGCGATCACCGTCTTGCCGGCCATCAGGTCGTCCAGGCTTTCCTGGATCGCTGCCTCCACCTCCGAATCCAGTGCCGAGGTCGCCTCGTCCAGCACCAGGATCGGTGCGTCCTTGAGCAGGACGCGAGCGATGGCGATGCGCTGGCGCTGCCCGCCCGACAGTTTCACTCCGCGCTCGCCCACGTGCGCGTCGTAGCCTTGGCGGCCCTCGCCGTCCACCAGCGAGTCGATGAAGCTGGCGGCGCGGGCTTTCTCCACCGCCGCCTGCAGCTGCGCCGGCGTTGCATCCGGGCGGCCATACAGCAGGTTGTCACGGATGGAGCGGTGCAGCAGCGAGGTGTCCTGCGTCACCACGCCGATCTGCCCGCGCAGGCTTTCCTGGGTGACGTGGGCGATGTCCTGCCCGTCGATGAGGATGCGGCCCTGCTCCAGGTCGTACAGCCGCAGCAGGACGTTGACCAGCGTGGACTTGCCCGCCCCGGACGGCCCCACCAGGCCGATCTTCTCGCCAGGCCGCACCTGCAGGTCGAGTCCGGCGATGACGCCACCGCGCTTGCCGTAATGGAAATGGATGCGTTGGAAATCCACCTCGCCGCGCGTGACCACCAGGGGCCGCGCATCGGCCGCATCACGCACCTGCACCGGCTGGGAGATGGTCTGCATGCCGTCCTGCACGGTGCCGATGTCCTCGAAGATGCCGTTCACCGTCCACATGATCCAGCCGGACATGTTGTGGATGCGGATGACCAGGCCGGTGGCCAGCGTGATCGCGCCCACGCTCACCTGCCCGCGGTTCCACAGCCACAGCGCCAGTGCGCAGGTACCCACGATGAGGAAGCCGTTGGCCACGGCGATCCAGGTATCGAGCGAGGTGGTCATGCGGGTCTGCCGGCGATGCTTGACCGCCAGTTCCTCCACCGCGTCGCGCACGTAGGCCTGTTCGCGGCCAGCGTGGGCGAACAGTTTGAGCGTGGAGATGTTGGTGTATCCGTCGACGATGCGGCCCATCGCCTTGGAGCGCGCGTCGGAAGCGATCCACGCGCGCTCCTTCATGCGCGGCACGAACCAGGCCATCAACCCGACATAGACCACCAGCCACACCAGCAGCGGGAGCGTGAGCACGGGATCGGCGCGCGCGAACAGCCACAGCGCGCTGCCGGTGTAGACCACGATGTACCAGAGCGCATCGACCATCTGCACCGCCGACTCGCGCAGCGAGGTGCCGGTCTGCATCACGCGGTTGGCGATGCGCCCGGCGAAGTCGTTCTGGAAGAACGCCAGGCTCTGGCGCACGACATAGTTGTGCATGAGCCAGCGGGAGCGGTTGCTCAAGCCGGGCACGATGGCCTGGTTGACCAGCAGGTTGTGCAGCGCCACCAGCAACGGGCGGAGCAGCAGCGTGATGGCGGCCATCCAGAGCAGTTCGTTGGCGTGGCGCTGGAAGAAGCCGGGTCCGGGGCCTTCGGCGAGCAGGTCGACGATACGCCCGAGGAAATCGAACATCGCCACTTCCACCAGTGCCAGTGCCAGCCCGGCGATGAGCGTGGCGAGCAGCACGGGCCAGATGGGACGCAGGTAATGAAGATAGAAGCGCCAGACGCTGCGCGGGGGCGTTTTGGTCTCGGTCTTCGGGAAGACGTCGATCAGAGATTCGAACCAGCGGAACATTTGCGACTTCCTCCGAGCAGGGTGGGATTATCGCACCTGGGTTGTTGGACGGAGGGTGATGCGGGTGGGGTGGCGACGGCTTGCGGT
>JAEWJB010000042.1 GCA_023386795.1 Pseudomonadota bacterium | reverse complement strand
GCGCTGGGCGCACGGCCCGACGCCCAGCGCCACGCCGCCTACGCCAAGGCGTACCGGCGCTTCCTCGACCATCTCTCCGCCGTGCGGCCGTTGTACGCCGCCTGATCCGCCGTTCGTCCTTTTCCCCCAACACTTTCCACAGCAGGTAACGACCATGAGCACCCAGCCCTTCATTGGCGCCAAGGAATACTTCCCCGGCATCGGCCGCATTCCGTTCGAAGGCCGCGACTCGGACAACCCGCTGTCGTTCAAGGTCTACGACGCGAACAAGAAGATCGGCGACAAGACCATGGCCGAGCACCTGCGCTTCGCGGTGTGCTACTGGCACAGCTTCTGCGGCAATGGCGCCGATCCGTTCGGCCCGGGCACGCGCCAGTATGGCTGGGACGCCGGCAGCGACCCGCTCAAGCGCGCCGAGGCCAAGGCCGATGCCGCGTTCGAATTCTTCACCAAGCTCGGTGCGCCGTACTGGTGCTTCCACGATGTCGACCTGGCGCCGGACGCCGAGGACATCGGCACCTACGAGAAGAACCTCAAGCACATGGTGGCCATCGCCAAGCAGCGCCAGGTCGAGACCGGCATGAAGCTGCTGTGGGGCACCGCCAACCTGTTCTCGCACCCGCGCTACATGAACGGTGCGTCGACCAACCCGGATTTCAACGTCGTCGCCCGCGGCGCGGTGCAGGTCAAGGCCGCGCTGGAAGCCACCGTCGAGCTCGGCGGCGAAGGCTACGTGTTCTGGGGCGGCCGCGAAGGCTATGCGTCGCTGGTCAACACCCAGATGAAGCGCGAGCAGGAGCACATGGCGCGCTTCCTGACCGCCGCGCGCGACTACGGCCGCAGCATCGGCTTCAAGGGCAACTTCCTGATCGAGCCCAAGCCGATGGAGCCGATGAAGCACCAGTACGACTTCGACAGCGCCACCGTCGTGGGCTTCCTGCGCGCGCACGGCCTGGACAAGGACTTCAAGCTCAACATCGAAGCCAACCACGCCACGCTGTCGGGCCACACCTTCGAGCACGACCTGCAAGTGGCTTCCGATGCGGGCATGCTGGGCTCGATCGACGCCAACCGCGGCAACCCGCAGAACGGCTGGGATACCGACCAGTTCCCGACCGACCTGTACGACACCGTTGGCGCGATGCTGGTGGTGCTGCGCCAGGGCGGCCTGCAGCCGGGCGGCCTGAACTTCGACGCCAAGGTGCGCCGCGAGTCGTCTGATCCGCAGGACCTGTTCCTGGCCCACATCGGTGGCATGGATGCGTTCGCGCGCGGCCTGGAGGTTGCCCACGCGCTGTTGACCGCCTCGCCGCTGGAGACCTGGCGCAAGGAACGCTATGCCAGCTTCGACGGTGGCACCGGCCAGGAATTCGAGCAGGGCAAGCTGGGCCTGGCCGATCTCGCCGCGTATGCTGCCAAGTCGGGTGAGCCCAAGCAGGTCAGCGGCCGCCAGGAAGCCTACGAGAACCTGATCAACCAGTACCTGATCCGCTGATTGATCCGGCCCTGCCCATCGCAACCGAACCGAACTTGGTGACGACTCCATGTCCAGTGTTCCGCTAGAGGCCGGCAGCAGCGCCGGTGAAAACACCCGCTTCATCATCCTGATCAGTTGCGTCGCCACCATCGGCGGCTTCCTGTTCGGGTTCGACAGTGGCGTCATCAACGGCACCGTCGACGGCCTCAAGCAGACGTTCCAGTCGAGTTCGGCGGCGATCGGGCTTGAGGTCGCCTCGATGCTGCTGGGCTGCGCGGTCGGCGCGTTCTTCGCCGGCCGCCTGGCCGACCGCCTGGGTCGTCGCGCGGTGCTGATCATCTCCGCGGTGTTGTTCCTGCTCTCGGCGTTGGGCGCCGGCTTCGCCCACAGCTCGCTGTTCTTCGTGTTCGCCCGGGTCATGGGCGGGTTCGCGGTGGGCGCGGCGAGCGTGATGTCGCCGGCCTACATCGCCGAGGTAGCCTCCGCCCGCTACCGCGGGCGGCTGGCAACGGTGCAGCAGATCGCGATCATCAGCGGCCTGTTCTGCGCGTTCCTGTCCAACTTCCTGCTGGCCAAGGCGGCTGGTGCCTCGACCCAGCCCTTGTGGCTGGGCCAGGAAGCGTGGCGCTGGATGTTCTGGATGCAGGCCATTCCGTCGGCGGTGTTCCTGGTGCTGTTGCTCACCATCCCCGAAAGCCCGCGCTTTCTGGTGGTGAAAGGTCGTCGCGAGGAAGCGCTGGCGGTGCTCACCCGCCTGTACGGTGCCGACGAGGCGCGCAACAAGGTGGCGGAAATCGGCAGTTCGCTGGCCGAAGATCACCATCGCCCGAGCCTGAAGGACCTGGTGAACAAGCACACCGGCAAGATCCGCCCGATCGTCTGGGTGGGCATCGGCCTGGCGGTGTTCCAGCAGTTGGTGGGCATCAACGTGGTGTTCTACTACGGCGCGGTGCTGTGGCAGGCGGTGGGCTTCTCCGAGAACGATGCGTTGCTGGTCAACGTGCTTTCGGGTGCACTGAGCATCGGCGCGTGCCTCATGACCGTGGTGCTGATCGACAAGATCGGCCGCAAGCCGCTGCTGTGGATCGGTTCGGCGGGCATGGCGGTTTCGCTGGCACTGGTGACCTACGCTTTTGCCAGCGCGTCGATGGACGACGCCGGCAAGCTGGTGATGGTCGGCGGGATGGGCACGCTGGCGCTGGTGGCGGCCAATGTGTACGTCGTGTTCTTCAACATGTCGTGGGGCCCGGTGATGTGGGTCATGCTGGGCGAGATGTTCCCGAACCAGATCCGCGGCTCGGGCCTGGCGGTCGCAGGTGCGGCGCAATGGACCTCGAACTTCCTGATCACCTGGAGCTTCCCGATCCTGCTCACCACGATCGGCCTGGCCGGCGCGTACGGCATCTACACCGTGGCGGCGTTCCTGTCGGTGTTCTTCGTGCTCAAGTACGTGTACGAGACGAAGGGGCGCGAACTGGAGCAGATGGAAGGCTGATCTCTTCCGCTTCTTGGTTCATGGGGAAGGCCACTCTTGGGGTGGCCTTTTTCCTTTCCGACGCTTTGTCCTGGGCCGGCACCCTCACGCCGGTGCGGCGCTCACCCAGCGGGCGGCTTGGCCACGGACCCGCGCTTGACCAGCGTATGCGCCAGCACCTTGTCGACCGGCGTGGCGTCCTGCCGCCGGATCCCGCGCATCAGGATATCGACCGCCGTATCGGCCATTGCCGCAATCGGCTGGCGCACGGTGGTGAGTTCGGGCCATACGTTGGTCGCCGCGGAGGTGTCGTCGAACCCCACCACGGAAAGATCGCGCGGCACATCCAGCCCGCGCCGGTGCGCCACCGAGATTGCCGCCGCCGCCATGTCGTCGTTGCTGGCGAAGATCGCGCTGGGCCGATGCTTGCGACCGAGCAGCTTCTCGGCCGCCTTCAATCCAGAGCGATAGGTGAATTCACCCGGCTGCACCCATGCGGGCTCCAGCCCGATGCCCGCCTCTTCCAGCGCTGCACGGAAGCCTTCGAATCGCCGTGCGCTCGCCGTCTGGTTCGGATGCCCCTGGATGAAGCCGAACTGCCGATGCCCCAGCGCGATGAGGTGCCGCGTGATCTCGCGGCTGGCGATGAAGTCGTCCACCCGCACGCGCGAGATATCGCTTTCCTCGCGCCCGGACGCGATCGCCACGACCGGCACGCCTGCTTCCACCAACTCGGCCACCACGGTCGGCGATTCGCACAACGGGGGTGGCAGGATCACGCCCGCCACGCTGCGCGCCAGCACGCGCGCCGCTTCGCGTTCGGCTTCCGGGTCCACCTCGTCCCATGCATCCACCACCAGTTGCACCGCCGCCCGCGCGCTGCCACGCAAAGCACCCACCAGCAACTGGCGCAGGTAGCCTTCGCTGGGGTTGGTATAGACCAGCGCGATGCGCGTGGTCTGCGCTGCCGCCAATGAACTGGCCGCCAGGTTGGGCGTGTAGCCCAGTTGCTTCACCGCCCGCATCACGCGCTCTCGCGTGCTCTCGCGCACGTGCACCTTGCCGTTCACCACGCGCGAAACCGTCATCGGCGACACGCCAGCCAGGCGTGCCACCTCATCGATCGTGGTGGCCTCGCCCTTGCGGCGCGCCGACTTCCTGGCTGTGGCCAATGCCTTCCCCTTCGCTGGACCATCGCCGCCGGCGGCGGTGATGGAGGCGATGGTAGCGGCAAAGGTTGGGGCGGTGATACGCCTAGCGCGCGTCCTCGGGCAGCGGGAAGCGCACTTCCAGGCGCGTGCCGCCGCCCTCGCGCGGCTGCACGGTCAGTTGCCCGCCCAGCAGCCGCGCGCGCTCGCCCATGCTGATCAGCCCGAGACCGGCGGCCACGTGTCCGCGTGCGCCGGGCGGCCCGATACCGTCATCGCTGATGGACAGCACGCAGCTGTCGTCCTGTTCGCCCAGGTACACCCACGCGCGGTGTGCGTGGGCGTGCTTCTCCACGTTGTTGAGCGCTTCCTGCACGATGCGGAACAGGCTCAGCTCGCGCGCGTCGCCCAGTCCGTCGGGTGGTACGACGTCGCAATGCACGAGCAGCGTCGAGCGCTGCCCATGTCCCTGGCAGAACGCGGTGAGCGCGCTGGCCAGCCCGGTGAAACGCAGCATGGCCGGATGCAGGCCGTGGGACATGTTGCGGATGTCGTTGGAGACCTTCAGCAGCTCCTGCTGAACTTCCGCGACCGCATCGCGCTGCGGCGGCTCCACCGCGCGCTTGAGGTAGCTCATGCGGATCGACAGCGCCGCCAGCGACTGGTTGATGTCGTCGTGCAGGTCGCGTGCAATCCGCGTGCGCTCCTCCTCCTGCACCACCAGGATCCGGCCAGTGAGGTCGCTGAGCTGGCGGTACGCGTCGCACAGCCGTCCCGCCGCTGCGCGCTGCTGCTCCAGTGCCACGGATATCAGCCACAGCGCGCCGGCCACCGCGCATACCCACGCCTGCATGCTCAGCGCGGCCGCGTGGG
This sequence comes from Pseudomonadota bacterium, assembly GCA_023386795.1. Classification (GTDB taxonomy): domain Bacteria; phylum Pseudomonadota; class Gammaproteobacteria; order Xanthomonadales; family Xanthomonadaceae; genus Stenotrophomonas_A. Next base: position 8,377 of record JAEWJB010000042.1, on the reverse strand, counting down.
GATGCAGCCCGATGAACGGGCCAGCGCCGCGCAGCGAGTAGGCCACGCCGACCACGCCGCACAGCAGCAGGGCCAGGCAGGCACCGCCCAAACCGAAACGCATCAGCGACCACAGCAGCAGTGCGGTGGCGGCGAGCGTCATCAGCGCGGACGGCAAGACGATGTCGGCCAGCGGCGACCACATCCACAGCGGGACCGCGGCCAGCAGCAACGCCACGACGATATCGCGCACTCGCACCCTCAGCGGCCGGGTGGCGTGCGGTGTCGTCAATGCCATGGCGATAGGCACCAGCAGCAGATAGCCCCCGGCGTGGGTGAGTAGCAGGCCCAGCAGCTCGTTGCGCGGATAGTGGATCCCAAACAGGGTGGACCACGCCTGTATCCAGCTCACGTCCAGGGCGGGCAATGCCACGCCCATCGCCAGCAGCATGCGGGTGCCCGCGGGAAACCGCGTGGGTGGCCATTGCAGTGCGCCGTCGCGTCGCACCATCCAGGCCAGACCCAGAGGCGGCCATGGCAGCCCGACAGCGAGCAGCAGCGAAGCAAACCACGGGGCTCGCGCCATCGTCGGCAGCGCCAGCCAGGTGCCCAGTGTCGCGCCCACCACGGCAGCGGGCCACGTGCGTTGCGGCTGCGTCAGCAGCCAGGCCAACAGCAGCGGTGGTGCCACGCAGAAGGCCGCTATCCCCTGTTGCTGTACCCACAGCAGTTCGGCCAACTGCTCGCCGAAAAAGCACAGCAGGCACAGCGTCAGGGCATGGGTGAATTGCTCACGTGCGCGCCCGGGCCGATCCCCGCCGGCGTCGTCGGACTTATGTGCGATTCGTCCAGGATTGCTCACTGCCTGCAACGCCTCCGCATCCGTGGGGTCGCGCCGTGGCACGTATCTCGGCCGCGAAATTATGCATGTTTCGAGCACTTTGCAATGACTGCGCTGCCGCTCACCTTCCTTCACGCGTGAATCACAAGGAATTCACGGCGCGTCGATACGCTGGCCTTGCATCGGACCTGGGGGGCGTCCCGGGAACCAACGGCCCCGTCGGCACGCGTGTCGATACTGGCCTTGCCACGCTGATGGAGATTGCACGCATGGCTCTTGGGATGGCGGAAATTGCGCCGCGCATGACGCGCCGGCGCCTGGTGCTGGCTGACGATCATTTGCTTGTGGCGCAGGGTGTCGAACGCCTGCTGCTCGAGTTCTTCGATGTCATCGCACTGGTGTTCGACGGCGACTCGCTGCTCGACGCGGTGCGCCGCGAAACACCCGACCTGGTCATCGCCGACATCAGCATGCCGGGCATGACCGGCATCGACGTGATGCGGCGCGCGCAGGACGAAGGGCTCGACATTCCCTTCATCTTCCTCACCATGCATGCCGATTCGGAGATGGCTTCGCGCGCGATATGCGCGGGCGGCTGCGGCTATGTGCTGAAGAACGCCGCCGGCGAGGAATTGCTGTACGCCGCGCAGCAGGTGCTGGAAGGCAAGACCTACGTCACTCCGACGCTGGCCGCCAATGCCATTGCCACCGCCCAGCGCCGCCGCCGCAACCTCACCGACAAGCAGCAGCGCGTGCTGGAATACGTGGCCCGCGGCCTGCGTTCCAAGCAGATCGCCTTTGAACTCGGCGTCTCGGTGCGCACGGTGGAGTCGCACAAGTACGCGATCATGCAGGAACTGGGCGTCCACGGGACCCTGGAGCTGGTGCGCCGGGCCGAGCAGGAAGGCCTGATCATGCCTCACGCCTGAGCGGGCGCGCGGTCGGCAACAGTAGTTTTACTTTGCCCGCGCCGGTTTTTTTTCCGTGGTCATGCCACTGGCATGCGCGCACGATGAGGTTCCCACCCGTGGGACCGACCGATGAACCGCGTGCGTGTGCTACTGGCAGAGGATGGCTGGGCCATGTCCCGCGAACTGGGCGCGATCCTGTCGCAGGACTGTGAGGTGCTGGCCACGGTCAGCGACGGCCTGGCGCTGGTGCGCATGGCCCGCGAGATGCTGCCGGATGTCCTCGTGACCGACATCTCCATGCCCGGCATCACCGGCCTGCAAGCGGTGGAGAGCCTGATCGAGGACGGCTTCGCGCCGCGCGTGGTGTTCGTCACCGTGCACGCAGAGCCGCAAGTGGTGCGCCACGCGCTCAGCCTGGGGCAGTGTGCCTATGTCCTGAAAGCGGACGCAGTGGAAGACCTGCTGCCGGCCGTGCACGCCGCCGCCGCCGGCCAACGTTACTTGTCGGCGTCGATTCCGCCCCCGTGAACCTGCTCAGGCCAGCAGGCCGAACAGGCGCTCGGCCAGCTCGTCCACCGAGAACACCAACAGCAGCAGCGGAGCCAGCGGCGCGGCGGCATACAGGACGATGCGCACCACGCTCCAGCGCCCGATCGGCAAGGCCGGCAGGTTCTTGATCGTGCCGTAGACGCCTGTGAAATCGCACAACGCAGAGGAATCCGGGGCATCCAGCAGCTCGCGCTCGTCGCCGGCCGGCATGCCGCGCGGCCAGCGGCGGTCGAAGGTGCGTGCGGCGCGGTTTCCCAGCGCGTCGTAGCGGAGCAGGGCGTGGCGCTTGACGCGCAGCATCGTCGGCGCGAGCAGTAGCAGGGGTGCGAGCACCAGCGCGCTGCTGCCGATCACGTAGCCGGCGATGAGGTAGCGCAGGGTGAACATGCTCTCTCCCAGGTAGACCATGTGGTTGGCGAACGCACCACACAGCACGAAGCCATTAGCCAGCGACAGCACCGCGAAGCGCTCCTGCGCCAGGCCGAGGAAGCCCAGGCCGGCCGCACCGTCCGGATGGCTGGCATGCAGGTCCAGGCGCAGCCGCACCAGCTTCCACAGCAGGCACGTCCACAGCAGCAGGCGCCACAGCCAGACCAGCACCACGAAGCGGAACAGCGGCATGGAGACGTAGTGCAGCCATACCGCCGCCTGGGTGAGCCGACCGTCCGCGCCGACGCTCCATGACGCCACGCCGGGCAGCCGGTCGCCCAGGCTGGGGCCATAGATGGCCGAGGCGCCCATGGCCAACAGCAGGCAGACAAGCTCCGGCGTCCTGGCATCCCGCAGGCGCCTGACCGTACCCAGCTCATGACGTACCGCCGGCTGGCGCGACGGCGCCACCATCGAGGCGTGTGCGAACTGGCGCGCGGCCTGGCGCAGGATCTCGTCGCTGCGCGGCGCCAGCAGCACCAGTACCGGCAGCGCCAGCAGGAAACGCGAGAGCACGGCGTAGTCGCGCAGCAGCGGCACGCCATGGTCGCTGCGCCACAGCGTGCCATCCAGTGCGCAGTACATCGCCGGGGGGATGAACGTCAGCGCCAGCAGCACCACGCACAGCCAGGTGGCCGAATGCGTCCCGGGGCCGATCAGCCGCAGGCGGTCGAGCAGGCGGTGGGTGGGCCCGCCGCGCATCAGCGAGAAATTGTCGCCTGGCATGGCCGGCGTCACCCCGAAGAGCAAGTTTGCGCTTCAACATGCCAGCGCGGCGGACCGGCCGCGTCAGTAAAAATACTGGCGACAAACTGGTAGGAACCCGATTGCGCGCGAGGCCCGGCGCGGCCGAAGCTGGAGGCCTCGTCACGGAGGCCCCCGTGGATTCCTTCCTCGATTTCCTGCACCGGTTCTGGAGCGACATGCTGGCCCGCACCGATGGGCCCATGACGTTCCGCTTCGTGCTGCAGCCGATCATGGCGATCATCACCGCCTCGATCGACGGCCACCGTGACGCCATCAGCGGCCGCACTCCCTATTTCCACAAGCTGTTGCACGGCGGCCGCCACGGCACGCGGGTGGAAACCTTCCGCGAAGGCTTCACTGCGGTAGCACGCATCCTGTTGCTGGGCGTGGTGATGGACGTGATCTACCAGCTCAAGGTCTTCGGCAATTTCAGCCACCCGCTGGAAACCCTGGTGATCGCCGTCGCACTGGCTTTCATTCCCTACCTTCTGCTGCGCGGGCCCATCGCCCGCCTGGTGCGCCGCTGGCGGCAGCGCCACGGGCAGCCCTGATACCCACGCGCCGGAAGCCCGCCATGTCCCCTTCGTCCACGCCCGATCCGCGTACCGGCCACCCGCCGGTGCGCCCCACCAAGTTCAACGAAACCGACCCGCCCCCGCTGCCGCAGGTCGACGAACACGACGCCGACGCGGCCTCGGTCACCTATTCGCACTACCGCACCGGCTTGTCGAATCACCGCACCAAGTTGTCCGAACATCGCACGTCGCTGTCCGAGTACCGCACGGACCTGTCCGGCGAACGCACCGAGATGTCGATGCGTCGCACCGGTTTGTCGTTCCAGCGCACGCGCATGAGCGCGGATCGCACGCTGATGTCGATCATCCGCACTGCGCTGTCGTTGATCGGCTTCGGCTTCACGATCTACCAGGTCTTCAGCAAGATGGTCTCGCATGCGCTGCACATCGGCTTCGGTGGCGATGCGCCGCGCAATTTTGGGGTGGCGCTGGTGGCATTGGGCGTGCTGCTGCTCACCTTGGGGATCGTCTACCACGTTCGCTACATGAGCGCGCTGCGCGCCGAGCGCGATGCCATGGCCCGCGAAGGGCTGGTACATGCCGACAGCCCCTACCCGCTGTCGCTGAGCCTGATCACCGCCATCCTGCTGTGGGGCATCGGGCTGGTGGCCATCGCCAGCATGGTGTTCGACCTGACGCTGCCCGGCTGACCAGGCGACCCCCTGCCCATCCCCCGTGAATCGAAGAGAGGAAAAACGCCATGCCCAAGACTGCAGCGAAGAAGGCCCCGCCGGCCAAGCCCGCGGCGAACTCAGCAGCGGCGACGACGCGCACGCCCGCGAACGGCCGCAAGCCCAACATCCTGGTCATCTGGGGTGACGACATCGGCATCAGCAACCTGAGTTGCTACACGAAAGGCCTGATGGGCTATCGCACGCCGAACATCGACCGCATCGCCAACGAAGGCATGCTGTTCACCGATTCCTATGGCGAGCAGTCGTGCACGGCGGGGCGCTCGTCGTTCATCACCGGCCAGAGCGTGTATCGCACCGGCCTTTCCAAGGTGGGCATCCCCGGCGCGCCGATCGGCATGACCGACAAAGCCATCACGATTGCCGGCGCGCTCAAGAACCAGGGCTATACCACCGGGCAGTTCGGCAAGAACCACCTGGGCGACCTCAACCACATGCTGCCCACCAACCATGGGTTCGACGAGTTCTTCGGCAACCTCTACCACCTCAACGCCGAGGAAGAGCCGGAGATGTACGACTACTACCCGGAGGAGGACTTTGCCGAGTTCCGCAAGGGCATCCTGCCGCGCGGCGTGATCCACAGCTGGGCCACCGAGAAGGACGATGCCACCGTGCAGCCACGCTGGGGCAAGGTCGGCAAGCAGAAGATCGAGGACACCGGGCCGCTCACCACCGAGCGCATGGAAACCTGCGACGACGAGTTCGTCGCCGCGGCCAAGGACTTCATCCAGCGCGCGCACGACAACGACGAGCCGTTCTTCGTCTGGTTGAACACCACGCACATGCACATGTTCACCCACACCAAGAAGGATAGCCTCGGCCAGGCAGGGCGTTGGCAGTCGCCCTACCACGACACGATGATCGACCACGACCGCAACGTGGGCGAGATGCTCGACTTCCTCGAAGAACTCGGCATCGACGAGAACACCTTCGTGATGTATTCCACCGACAACGGCCCGCACCGCAATTCGTGGCCCGATGGCGGCACCACGCCGTTCCGCAGCGAGAAGAACACCAACTGGGAGGGGGCCTTCCGCGTGCCGATGATGGTGCGCTGGCCGGGGCAGATCGCGCCCGGCAGCGTGTCCAACGAGATCGTGCAGCACCACGACTGGCTCCCGACCTTCCTGGCGATGGCCGGCGAGCCGGATATCGTGGGGAAGTGCAAGAAGGGGTACAAGGCCGTCGGCCGGACCTACAAGAACCACATCGACGGCTACAACCTCGTGCCCTATCTCACGGGGCAGGAGAAGAAGAGCCCGCGCAACCTGTTCGTCTACCTCAGTGACGATGGCGATGTACTCGGCGTGCGCTATGACAACTGGAAGATCGTGTTCATGGAGCAGCGCCTGAAGGGCACCATGCAGTTGTGGGCCGAGCCGTTCACCCGCTTGCGCCTGCCCAAGCTGTTCAACCTGCGCACGGATCCCTACGAGTTCGCGGACATCACTTCCAACTCCTACTACGAGTGGTTCCTGTACCACGCCTACATCATCTACGGCGCCTGGGCGGTCGCGGACAAGTGGGCGGCGACGTTCAAGGATTTTCCGCCCATCCAGCGCCCCAACAGCTTCACCATCGACGATGCGTTGAAGGTGCTGCAGGACGCGGCGACCGGAAGCCACTGAGTCCGCGCCGGGCCGCCGGTCACCGCGGCCCGCATGGACGAGGAACGATGCATGTCACGAACGTTGCCCTCATGGAATGACGGACCCACGCGCGAGGCGATCGTCGATTTCGTCGCGCGCGTGACCGCCGAGGGCGGCCCGGACTACGTGCCGCCGGCCGAGCGCGTGGCCGTGTTCGACAACGACGGCACGCTATGGGCGGAGTACCCGCTCTACGTGCAGATCTACTTCACGCTGAGCCAGGTCGAACGGCTGGCGGCCGCGGACCCCGCCTTGAAGGCCAAGCCGGCATTCCAGGCGTTGCTGGCGCACGACCTGAAGGCGTTGCATGGCCTGCCCAAGCGCGAAGTGTTCGAGCCCGCCATGGCGGTGCACGCGGGCATGACCGTGGAGGACTTCCGCGCCACCGCCCAGGCCTGGCTTGCCGAGGCGCGCCATCCCAAGTACGCGCGGCTGTTCACCGCCTGCATCTACCAGCCGCAGCTGGAGCTGATGGACCACCTGCGGCGGAACGGCTTCAAGGTGTTCATCGTCACCGGCGGCGGCATCGAGTTCGTCCGCACGGTGGCCGAGCGGCTGTACGGCGTTCCACCCGAACAGGTGGTCGGTTCCAGCACGCGGGCTACGCTGGAGCTGGCGCCGGGGACCGCCTGGGTGCGCAAGCTGCCCGAGCTGGGAAGTTTCGACGACCGCGCCGAGAAGCCGGTCAACATCGCGCTGCACATCGGGCGCCGCCCGATCTTCGCGTTCGGCAACTCCGATGGCGACGTGGCGATGCTGCGATACACGCTGGCAGGCGAGGGCAAGCGCCTGGCGCTGATGCTCCATCACGATGATGGCGAGCGCGAAGCCGCCTACGACCGCCAGTTCCTGGTCAGCCCGCTCGACGAGGGCCTGGACAAGGCCGACGAGTACGGATTCCACATGGTCAGCATGAAACACGATTGGGGGAGGGTGTTCGCATGAGTCCGGCCGATGGTGACGGGCGCGCGCCCGGTGACATGGTGCAGCTGCCTGGCGGCAGCTTCCTGATGGGTTCGAACGATCACTATCCCGAAGAGCGTCCGGCGCGGAAGGTGCGCGTGGGCGCGTTCGCGATCGATCGCCACGCGGTGACCAACCGCCAGTTCGCCCGCTTCGTCGAAGCCACCGGGCACCTCACGCTGGCCGAGCGGCCGGTGGACCCGGCGGACTACCCCGGCGCCGATCCTGCGTTGCTGCTGCCGGCCTCGGTGGTGTTCGTGCCGCCGGCTGCGCGGGTGGACCTGGGCAACCTCCACAACTGGTGGCACTACGTGCCCGGCGCCGACTGGCGCCACCCGCGGGGGCCCGACAGCGGCCTGGACGGCCTGGAAGACCATCCGGTGGTGCAGGTGGGTTACGAGGATGCGCTGGCCTACGCGCACTGGGCCGGCAAGGATCTGCCGACCGAGGCCGAATGGGAGTACGCCGCCTGGGGCGGCCGCGAGGGCAGCGAGTTCGCGTGGGGCGACGAGCTCGTCCCCGACGGGCGCTACATGGCCAATACCTGGCAGGGCGAGTTCCCCTGGGACAACCAGGTGCTCGACGGTTACGCGTGGACCGCGCCGGTCGGCAGCTTCCCGCCCAATGGCTACGGCCTGTACGACATGATCGGCAACGTCTGGGAATGGACGGCCGACTGGTATTCGCCGAAGCATCAGGCGGATGCTTCGAAGGCTTGCTGCATTCCAGAGAACCCGCGCGGCGGCCGCGAGGCCGACAGCTACGATCCCAGAACCACCAATGTGAAAATTCCACGAAAGGTCATCAAAGGCGGCTCGCATTTGTGCGCGCCGTACTACTGCCGACGCTACCGGCCGGCAGCGCGACACGCGGAGCCGGTCGACACTTCCACCAGTCATCTTGGCTTTCGGTGCATCAGGCGAAGCGCCGCAGACGCATGATAAACAAGGAGAGCGATGCCATGTTGAATTGCCTACTCGATGAGAAGCCGATTCCCGCCGCGATTCCTCCGTCCAAGGCACCGAGGCTTCACAGGGGCCTT
>JAEWJB010000184.1 GCA_023386795.1 Pseudomonadota bacterium | reverse complement strand
CTTTAAATTGGATTTATTTAATAATATAATAAGTATTAGGCTTTTATTTTTATTGAAAGGAAGCGATTAAATGTATAATTTAGGGTTGGATGTAGGGTCTACTACAGTAAAACTAGTAATTTTAAATACAGCAAATAAAATAGTATATAGCAGATATAAGAGACACTTCTCTGACATAAAGAGCACAATTATTGGCCTTATTAGAGAAGCCTATAAACAGTTCGGAAATATTGAGATAACAATTAATGTTACAGGATCTGGTGGACTTTCAGTTTCAAAGTGGTTAGAGGTTACTTTTATACAAGAAGTTATAGCATGCACTAAAACTATAGAGGAAATGGTTCCGGAAACAGATGTAGCTATAGAGCTAGGTGGAGAAGATGCTAAGATAACTTACTTCAAAGGTGGAGTAGAACAAAGAATGAATGGAACTTGTGCAGGGGGTACGGGTGCATTTATAGATCAGATGGCTTCATTACTAAAAACTGATGCTACAGGTTTAAATGATTTAGCTAAGAATTATGGTACTATATACCCTATTGCATCTAGATGTGGAGTTTTTGCAAAAACTGATGTACAACCTCTTATAAATGAAGGAGCTAAAAAAGAAGATATAGCAGCTTCTGTACTTCAAGCAGTTGTAACTCAAACTATAAGTGGATTAGCTTGCGGAAAACCAATTAGAGGAAAGGTTGCTTTCTTAGGAGGACCACTTTATTTCTTATCAGAATTAAGACAAAGATTTATAGAAACTTTAGAATTAAAAGAAGAAGATGTCATATTCCCAGAAAATCCACAACTATTTGTGGCTTTAGGAGCAGCTTTAGCTTCAAAAGGTGAAAATAGCATTTTGTTTAAAAATATAGTTGATAAAGTGAAAGAATTATCAAAGTTCCAAGATAAAGAAATAGAAACTTTAAGACCTTTATTTAAAGATGATGAGGAATTAATAGAATTTAGAAATAGACATGATGATAATAAAGCCAAAAGAGGGGATTTAAGTTTATATAAAGGAAATACCTATTTAGGTATTGATGCAGGATCTACAACAACTAAAGCTGCATTAATAGGTGAATCAGGAGAACTACTTTATTCTTATTACGGATCAAATGAAGGAAGTCCTTTATTAACTGTAGTAGGTATATTAAAAGAGATATACAGTAAGATGCCTAAAGAAACTAAGATAGTTAATTCTACTATAACTGGATATGGTGAGAGCTTAATTAAAGCTGCACTGCATATAGATATTGGGGAAATAGAAACTATAGCTCACTATAAAGCTGCTGATAACTTTTTACCAGGAGTTGACTTTATCTTAGATATTGGTGGACAAGACATGAAATGTCTAAGAATAAAAAATGGAGTAATTGATAGCATACTATTAAATGAAGCTTGCTCTTCAGGATGTGGATCATTTATAGAAACCTTTGCTAATTCTTTAAATATGGAAGTTAAAGATTTTGCTAAGGAAGCTTTATATTCATCAAGTCCTGTGGACTTAGGTTCAAGATGTACAGTGTTTATGAATTCAAGAGTTAAGCAATCTCAAAAAGAAGGTGCAACAGTAGGTGATATATCTGCTGGACTTTCTTATTCGGTTATAAAAAATGCTTTATTTAAAGTTATTAAAATAAGAAAAAAAGAAGAAATGGGACAGAAGATAATAGTTCAAGGTGGAACTTTCTATAATGATGCTGTACTTAGAAGTTTTGAACTTGTTTCTGAAAGAGAAGTAATAAGACCTGATATTGCTGGTCTTATGGGAGCTTTTGGAGCTGCATTAATTGCAAAAGAAAGATACACACAAGATTATGAGTCAACTTTATTACCTTTAGATGAACTAGAAAGCTTTACTTTTGATACAAGTCTTGAGAGATGTGGACTTTGTGGAAACAACTGCTTGTTAACTAAAAATAAGTTCTCAAATGGAGAAACCTTTATATCAGGAAATAGATGTGAAAGACCTATTATAGGTAGAGTATCTAGTGAAGAAGTACCTAATTTATATGACTATAAATATAGAAGAACTTTTAAATATATTCCACTTAAAAAAGAACAAGCTAAAAGAGGCGTAATAGGAATACCTAGAGTTTTAAATCAATATGAGAACTATCCATTTTGGTTTACTTTCTTAACAGAGTTGGGATTTAGAGTTGAATTATCTCCTAGAAGTTCTAAAGCTATATATGAAATGGGAATAGAAACAATACCATCTGAATCAGCTTGTTATCCAGCTAAGCTTGTTCATGGACATATTATGGCTTTGATAAATAGAGGAGTAAAAACAATTTTCTATCCATGTATTCCATATGAAGTAAAAGAGGATCCTACAGCAGGAAATCACTACAATTGTCCTATAGTAACTTCATATCCAGAAGCTATAAGAGCTAATATGGATGTTATTCAAGAGCAAGATGTTAAGTTTATGAATCCTTTCTTTGCACTTCATGATAAAGATAAGTTATTAGTTAGACTTATTGATGAGTTTAAAGAGTTTGGTATTAGTAAAGAAGAGTGTACTAAAGCACTAGATTTAGCTTGGAAGGAAAAAGAAAACTACGTTTTAGATATAAGAAACAAAGGCGAGGAAGTAATAAAGTATCTTGAGGAAACAGGTAAAAAGGGTATAGTACTTAGTGGAAGACCATATCATATAGATCCTGAAATAAACCATGGAATACCTAATATAATAGCATCCTTTGGAATGGCTGTTTTAACAGAAGATTCAGTTGCTCATTTATCTGAGGTACAAAGACCACTTAAAATAGTTGATCAATGGACATACCATTCAAGATTATACAGAGCAGCCACATATGTATCTAAAAAAGATAACTTAGAGTTAGTTCAATTAAACTCCTTTGGATGTGGATTAGATGCAGTTACAACTGATCAGGTTCAAGAGATATTAAGTGCAGCAGGAAAAATATATACTGTTTTAAAAATAGATGAAGGAAATAATTTAGGTGCTATAAGAATTAGAATTAGAAGCTTAATTGCTGCAATGGAAGAAAGAGTTAGAAATAACTATGTTCCTATAAAACAAAAGATTGAGTATAAGTCTAAAGAGTTTACTAAGGAGATGAGAAAAACTCATACAATATTGTCACCTCAAATGTCTCCTATTCACTTTGATTTAGTTCAGGAAGCTTTTAATTCTTCAGGCTACAACTTAGTAGTTTTACCATCAACTGATAAGATGGCTGTAGAAGAGGGGCTAAAGTATGTTAACAATGATGCTTGTTACCCTTCAATAATAGTTATAGGACAGCTAATACATGCCCTAAAATCAGGTGAGTATGATTTAGATAATACGTCAGTTATCATTTCTCAAACAGGTGGAGGATGTAGAGCAACTAACTATATAGGATTCCTTAAAAAAGCTTTAATTGAAGCTGGTTTTGAAAATATACCAGTTATATCATTAAATGCTGTTGGACTTGAGAAACAGTCAGGATTTAAGATAACACCAAAACTCCTTCATAAAGCATTAATGTCATTAGTTTATGGTGACTTATTTATGAGAGTTTTATATAAAGTAAGACCTTATGAAAAAGAGGTTGGAAGTGCAAATGAGCTTTATGATAAGTGGAGAGAGATAGCTAAAGAAAATGTTAGAAGTGGAAGTTTTAATGCTTATAAAAAGAATATAAGAAATATTATTAAAGAGTTTGATGAACTAGAGCTATTAGATATAAAGAAACCTAAGGTAGGTCTTGTTGGTGAGATTTTGGTTAAGTTCCATCCAACTGCAAACAATGATGCAGTAAGTGTTATTGAAAATGAAGGTGGAGAAGCTGTTATGCCTGATCTTTTAGATTTCTTCTTCTACTCAGCTTATGACGCAGATTTTAAATATAAATTCTTATCTGCAAGTAAAAAGAGCAGAAATATTTCAATGCTTGCTATATGGTTTATGGAGCTATATAGAAAAGAAATGAAAAAAGCTTTAGACGAAAGTAACAGATTTCATGCGCCAAAGCATATAAAAGAATTAGGAGATATGGCATCTCAAATACTTTCTCTTGGAAATCAAACAGGAGAAGGATGGTTTTTAACAGCTGAAATGATGGAACTTATTGAAAGTGGAGTTAACAACATAATATGTATGCAACCATTTGCTTGCCTGCCTAATCATGTTACAGGAAAAGGTATGATTAAGGCATTAAAGCACAAATACCCTCTTTCTAACATAGTTGCAGTAGATTATGACCCAGGTGCATCAGAAGTTAATCAATTAAATAGAATTAAACTTATGATGTCAGTTGCCTTTAAGAACCTAGAACAAAAGGAAGCGCCTAAAAAAGTATTGTGGCTTGAAAAAGAAGTGTAAAATTTCTTGACAATTTTACATTTAATACTATAATATATGAATATATGTTATAATTTCATATGGATATACAAATGCAATGAAAAAGAGGAGTAAAAACAGTAAAGATATTAAGAGAAGAAAATCCTTAGGCTGTGAGATTTTCTATATCGGATGTTTTGAAGGTAGCTTTTGAGCAGCTTTGCTGAAAGTTTAAGTAGGTAAAGTCGGCAGCTATGTCGTTAAAGTAATGAGAGTCTATAATCTTTTATGATTGTAGAAATAAAGGTGGTACCGCGAGTCTTCGTCCTTTTATAGGATGAAGGCTCTTTTTTTATTCCATATATTTCCTGGGGAATAAATTTGATAAATATAAGTTTCCAAGGATGAAAGCAAAGAAGATACTTAAGTACAGCTAAATTTTAGCTTAAAAGAAATGTACCTAAATTAAGAGGAGGAAGAAAAAATGAGTGAAAATAATATTTCAACAACCTATAATCCAAAAGAATTCGAAGAAAAGATATATAAAACATGGGAAGAGAAAAAATACTTTACCCCAGAGGTTGATAAAAGCAAAAAGCCTTATACTATAGTAATGCCACCACCAAATATAACTGGTAAACTTCATCTTGGGCATGCTTTAGATAATACACTTCAAGATATTTTAATAAGATATAAAAGAATGCAAGGTTATTGTACTTTATGGGTTCCTGGTGAAGACCACGCAAGTATAGCAACTGAAGTTAAAGTTGAGAATGAACTTCTGAAACAAGGTCTAGTTAAGAAAGAACTTGGAAGAGAAGGATTCTTAGAGAAAGTTTGGGAATGGTCAGATGAGTACAGAGAAAGAATAAGAACTCAACTTAAAAAGATGGGAGTTTCAGCAGACTTTACTAGAGAAGCTTTCACTATGGATGAGAACTTAAACAAAGCTGTTAGACATGT
>JAEWJB010000183.1 GCA_023386795.1 Pseudomonadota bacterium | reverse complement strand
CAGGCCCTTTCCGGGACACGCCGTGAATCCATCCATGGAGGCTCGTAGGCGACATCCATGTCGCCTACGGTCCCGGAAAGGGCCTGCCCCCACCCGCCCGATCGTTCGATGCGGGCGGAACGAAGATCAAAGGCGGACGGGCGACGGACGCTTGCCTTGGAATCACACGACGGACCAAGCCGAAGGCGCGTTTGCGGCGCGGGCCGCAAGGCCCGCGCGTCGTGCTCACACCCAGTTGCGCCAGGGCAGCGCGGGGTCGCCGAGTGCCATGAAATCGCCGTTGAGCAGGGTGTCGCGCTGGTTGTAGCGGAAAGGCTGGCCGCTGTGCGCGGCCAGCACCTGCCCGCCCGCCGCCTCCAGTACGCACTGGCCTGCGGCGGTGTCCCATTCGGAGGTCGGGCCGAAGCGCGGATAGACATCCAGCGCGCCGTCGGCAATGCGGCAGAACTTCAGCGACGAGCCCTGTGCGATCACTTCCACTTCGCCCATCCGCGCCAACAGTGCGTCGGTGCGTTCGCCGCGGTGCGAACGGCTGGCGGCAACGCGAAGCGGCGAGGTGGCCGGTGCGCGCACCCGCAGGCGCGCCTGCCCGGTGCCCTCGCGCCGATACGCGGCGTCGTCCCGCCAGCCATGCCACACGCGGCCGTCCGCCGGCGCCTGGATCACGCCGAAGACGGCGATGCCTTCGTCAATCAGCGCGATGTTGACGCTGAACTCGCCATTGCGCTTGATGAACTCGCGGGTGCCGTCGAGCGGGTCGACCAGCCAATAGCGCTGCCAATGGCGGCGCACGTCCCACGGCACCTGCGCCGATTCCTCCGAGAGGACGGGAATCTCCGGCGTCAGCCGCGCCAGGCCCTCGACGATGACGCGGTTTGCCGCCAGGTCCGCCTGGGTCAGCGGGCTGGCATCGTCCTTGGTCTGCACCGAGAAGCCCTCGGCGTACACCTTCATGATCGCCGCACCGGCGGCCTGGGCGATGGCGATGACGCCTTCGCCCAGTGCGTGGTCGGGCGCCGCGCTCACAGCTTGCCCGCCAGCCACTGGCGGGCGATCAGCAGCGCCGCCAGCGAGCGGCCTTCGGAAAAGTCTTCGCGCAGCAAGAGCTGGTCCAACTCGGCGAGCTTCCAGGGCACCACTTCCAGTTCCTCCGGCTCGTCACCGGGCAGGCGTTCGGGATACAGGTCGCGCGCCACCACCAGCCAGGACTGGTGCGCCATGTAGGTCGGCGCCAGGGTCATGGCACGCAGCACGTCCAGGCGGCGCGCGCCGTAGCCGGCTTCTTCCTTCAGTTCGCGGTCGGCGGCCTGCAGCGGGGTCTCGCCCTCGTCGATGCGGCCCTTCACCAGGCCCAGCTCGTAGCGGTGCACGCCGGCGGCGTACTCGCGGACCAGCAGCACGGTGTCGTCGTCGAGCAGGGGCACCACTACCACCGCGCCATGGCCGCCGCTGAGCAGCCGGTGGTACAGGCGGCGTTCTCCGTTGGAGAACTCCAGGTCCAGCTGCTGGCGCCCCTCGCCCAGCTCGCGGATCTCGTGGATCACCGGCAGGGTCCGGCTCATGCGGAAAACGCCGGGCCGCGGCGGGCCGATAGAATGGGCATATGCGCAAAGAGATTCATCACACCGAAATGCTAGCAGACCCCGCCGCCCGGGCCGATGCCTGGCGGGATCGCGACCTCGCCGTGCTCTGGCATCCGTGCACGCAGATGCGCGAACACCCGCACACCCTGCCGCTGGTGCCCATCGCGCGCGGAGAAGGCGCCTGGCTGGTGGGCCACGACGAACGCCGCTACCTCGATGCCGTGAGCAGCTGGTGGACCAACCTGTTCGGCCATGCCGAGCCGCGCATCGGCGCGGCCATCGCCGCCCAGGCCGGCTCCCTCGAACAGGTGATGCTGGCCGGCTTCAGCCACGAACCGGCGATCCGCCTGGCCGAACGCCTGCTGGAGATCGCCCCGCGACAGGCCGGCCGCGCGCCCTTGTCCAAGGTGTTCTATGCCGACAACGGCTCGGCCGGCGTGGAAGTCGCGCTGAAGATGGCGTTCCACTATTTCCGCAACCGGGGCGAGCCGCAGCGCACGCGTTTCGTGGCACTGGAGAACGGCTACCACGGCGAAACCATCGGCGCGCTTTCGGTGGGCGACATCCCGCTGTATCGGCGTGTGTACGCCCCGTTGCTGGCCGAAGCACTGTTCGCGCCGTCGCCTGATGCCTATCTCGCCGCACCGGGCCAATCGGCCGAGAGCCGTGCCCTGCAGGCCGCCGATGCGCTGGCCGACCTGTTCGACCAGCATCCCGGCGAGGTCTGCGCGGTGATCCTGGAGCCGCGCCTGCAATGCGCCGGCGGCATGCGCATGCACCATCCGGCCTATATCCGCCGCGTGCGCGAGCTGTGCGATGCGCACGGCGCCTTCATGATCGCCGACGAGATCGCCACCGGCTTCGGCCGCACCGGCACCCTGTTCGCCTGCGAGCAGGCCGGGGTGATGCCCGACCTGATGTGCCTGTCCAAGGGGCTGACCGGCGGCTTCCTGCCGCTGTCCGCGGTGCTGGCCACGCAGGATCTCTACGACGCGTTCCTCGACGACTCGCGCGAACGCGCCTTCCTGCACTCGCACAGCTACACCGGCAACCCCATCGCCTGCGCCGCCGCGCTGGCGTGCCTGGACATCTTCGCCAGCGACAACGTCGTCGCCCGCAACCACGCCACCGCCGAACGCATGCGCGAACTCTCGCTGCCCATCGGCGAACACCGCCATGTGGCCGACCTGCGCCAGGCCGGCATGGTCGTCGCATTCGAACTCACGCGCGACGGCGACCGCCGCGCCCCGTTCCCCGCCGAAGCCCGCGTCGGCCTGCGTGCCTACCGCGCCGCGCTGGCGCGTGGCGTGGTGCTGCGCCCACTCGGCGACATCCTGTACTGGATGCCGCCGTACTGCATCGACGACGAGCAGTTGGCCTTGCTGGCCGAAACCACGCTGGCCGCCATCGAGGAAGCCACCGCATGCGCCTGACCCGCAGCCACGTCGACCTGCCCCTGTCGGCCGGCACCGAGCTGGTGCTGCCTGAGGACACCGCGAACCACCTCTTGCGCGTGCTGCGCCTGGGCGAAGGCGATGCCTGCGTGCTGTTCAACGGTGAAGGCCACGACTACCCCGCCACGATCACCCTGGCGGCCAAGCGCGAAGCGCGCGTGCGGCTCGATGCGCCGGTGGCCGTGCATACCGAATCGCCGCGCCCGTTGATCCTGCTGCAAGGCATCGCGCGCGGCGAGAAGATGGACCTGATCCTGCAGAAGGCGACAGAGCTGGGCATCACCGCGATCGCACCGGTCAACGCCGAGCGCACCGAAGTGAAGCTGGATGCCCAGCGCATGGAAAAGCGCGTCGCCCACTGGCGCAGCGTCATCGTCTCGGCGTGCGAACAATCCGGCCGCGCGCGCGTGCCGGCGCTATCCGCGCCGCAATCGCTGGCAGACGCCGCTGCGGCGGTGCCGGCAAACGCCCTCAAGCTCACCCTCGACCCACAGGGCGAACACCGTCTTTCGACGCTGGAAGCGGCGGCCGACACCCCGATCGTGGTGGCCATCGGCCCAGAAGGGGGCTGGTCGCCGCGCGACCGCCAAACGCTGGCCTCGGCGGGTTTCCAGGGCTTGCAGCTCGGCCCGCGCATCTTGCGTACGGAAACGGCGGGCCTGGCGGCGATTGCCGCGTTGCAGGCGAAGCTGGGTGATCTGTAGGAGCGGCTTCAGCCGCGATCGCCGCCTGCGTGTCCGCGAATGAAACGAACGGACCGCCCCCCCGCGGCACGCGGCGACCGGATAACGCACGGTCGCGGCTGAAGCCGCTCCTACAACCGACGTAATTCCGACGTACAGGTTGCACACGGGATGGCAGGGACGTGAATCGACCTGCGCAGACCCGCAGACGCGCGCGATTTTGGTCTTCGATCCGCCCGCGCGGGACGATCGGGCGTCCGGGGGCAGGCCCTTTCCGGGACCGTAGGCGACATGGATGTCGCCTACGAGCCTCCACGGATGGATTCACGGCGTGTCCCGGAAAGGGCCTGCCCCCGGGCGCCGCGCGACCCACGAAGCGAGCCGCGCATCAGCGATGCGACAAACCGCACCGCCAGCCGATCAACCGATCAACCGATCAAGCCGCGATGTTCTCCAACACCATCGCCTCGATCGCATCCAGGTCCGGCAACAGCGCACTCTGCTCGCCGAGCAGCACGCGCATGTGCACGCCCTGCGGCAGGGCTTCCTCGGATGCGTCGGCCAGCAGCCCATCGCGCGGCACCGAGATCAGCTGCGGGAACGACGCCGTGAGCAACGCGAAATACGGCAGCCCGGCGTGCCCGCCCAGCGCCTTGAGCACCACGATCTTGTTGTTCACCGCCGCCGGCTCCTCGCCCAGCCCGCTCAGGCGCGCGAACGACAGCAGCGGCACCTTCCAGCCATGCCAGGCGATTTGCCCGACCAGCCAGCGCGGCGCATCGCCCAGCGGCTCGACCGGCACGCGCGACATCACCTCAGCCACCGTCGCGTTCGGCAGCAGCACGCGCTCGTCGCCCGCCTGGATCAGGACGCCGCGGATTTCGTCGTTACTGGCGTAGCTCATCGAAAAACTCCTGAAGATCGGTTGGCCGCCGGGCCTCAGCCCGGCCAGCGCTCGGCCAGCGACTGCGCCAGCTGCACCGGATCGCCCGACGGACGACCCTGCTGCACCAGCCGCGCCGCCGCCGCCGGGTCATAGCACCCTTCCGCGGACTGCCCGGCCACCCAGGCGCCCTGCTCGGCCAATGCCAACACGTCCGGCACCAGCGCCTCGCTCGCGCCGCTCAGCAGCAGCACCGCACTGTCATCGGCCGGCAACGCCGGCACCAGCGCCGCCGCCCCCTCGCCTTCGGCGAAGGACAACGCACCGTCACCCGCCGCCAGCCCCACGCCATCGGGCAGGATGTAAGCCTTGCCCGCTGCCAGCGCCAGGCCAGCCTCGGCCAGTTCCACCGGCAGCGGCGAGACCCGGCCCATCTGCCGCACCAGGTTGCCGTACTGGCCCCCGTCGAGCGGCATGCGGATCAGCACCGCACGCGGGAATTCGGCGGGCAGCGCGCCCAGCAGGCGGCGGATTGCATCCGGCCCGCCAATGCCGGCCATCACCAGCACCGCGCCCTGCGGCTTGGCCGCCGCCGCCGACTCCAGGTCGACCAGCGATAGCCCGCCATCGGAAAGATGATCGAACTGCGCCTCGGTGCGCGGACGCTCCACGATCGCCACGTCCTCGACCAGCCCCCACGTGCTCGAATCACCCAGCGCCGCGGCGACAGGCGCCGCGGGCGGCGCGCTGTCGGCCGGCGCGCGCGGCGCGTCGGCGAACGGATTGTCGATCGGTTCGAGCATCGGCTGCGCGCGCTCGACCACCGGCATCACGAAGGCTTCTTCCGGCGCCAACTCCAGCGTCGACGCCGCGAACAACGTATCGCCGGGCACCTCGTCCAGCGCCTGGGCGGCGGCTTGCAGGTGGGGCGCGACCGGCTGCGCCGAATGCAGCTCGGCCGGGGTGACCGGCAGGCCCGGCTCCGGCGTCCAGCTCGGCTCCTGCTCGGCACCGGGCGGCAGCACGTCGCCATGCCCATGCAGCTTGGCCGACAGGTGGCGGGCCCAGCGCTGCGCATCCCAGCCCTCGCGGCGCGCGGCCAGCTCGGCCTCGTCGAAGATCACCGTCACGTCGGGCCGGTTGAGCACCGGCTCCAGCGCTTCAAGCGCATCCTCGATCGCCGGCTCCAGCGCCACCAGCACGGCCGCGGGTTCCGCGTCGGCCAGCGTGCGTGCGTCGATGGCGCCCGGCTCGTCTTCCAGCACCACGCGCGCGCCGATCAGCGACAGCGCCTCGCGCATCCTCTCGCGCGCCGGGCCGCTGCGGCCCAGCAACGCGACCGGGGTTCCCAGTTCGTTACTCGCGGACACGGGCGATACCCAGCAGGTCGTACACGTTTCGCATCAGATCCAACTCTTGGTAAGGCTTGCCGAGGTAGCGCTGCACGCCGATCTCGAAGGCACGCTGGCGATGCTTGTCGCCCGAGCGCGAAGTAATCATCACGATCGGCACATCCTTGAAGCGCGCGTCGGCGCGCATCGCGGTGGCCAGCTCGTAACCGTCCATGCGCGGCATTTCGATATCCAGCAGCATCAGGTCGGGCACCCGCTCCTCCAGCTGCTCCAGCGCTTCCACGCCGTCGCGGGCCACGGCCACTTCGAAGTTGTGGCGTTCCAGCACGCGGCCGGTGACCTTGCGCATGGTCAGCGAGTCGTCGACCACCATCACCAGCGGCACGCGGCGCTGCGTCTCGGCCACCGGCTCGGCGGCCGGACGGACCGGCTGGGCAAGGTGGCGACGCACCAGCGGGGCGACGTCCAGGATGACGACCACGCGGCCATCGCCGGTGATCGTCGCACCGTAGATACCCGGCACCGAAGCGATCTGCAGGCCGACCGGTTTGACCACGATTTCGCGGTTGCCCAGCACCTGGTCGATCGCCACGGCCGCGCGCAGGTCGCCGGCACGCACCAGCAGCAGCGGAATCTGCGCGGCGCCATCGGCATTGGCCGCGGCCTGCCCGACCAGCGAGCCGAGGTCGTGCAGCGCGTATTCCTCGCCACCGTAGTGGTAACCGCCCACGCCGGCGCCGTAGCGCTCGCGGCCGATGCGGCCGATGCCGCTGACCGAGGCGACCGGCACGGCGAAGGTGGTCTCGCCGATGCGCACGAACACCGCCTGGGTGACCGCCAGTGTCTGCGGCAGGCGCAGGGTGAAGGTGACGCCCTGGCCGCGGACCGAGTGGATGTCCACCGAACCGCCGAGCTGGCGCACTTCGTTGCGCACCACGTCCATGCCCACGCCGCGACCGGCCAGCTGGCTGACCGATTCGGAGGTGCTGAAGCCGGCGGCAAAGATCAGCTGGTCCAGTTCGTTGTCGCTGAGCACCGCGCCCGCCTCGATGAGGCCACGCTGCTCGCCGCGGCGACGGATCGCCTCGCGATCCAGGCCGGCACCGTCGTCGGACACTTCCAGCACGATTTCCGAACCTTCGCGGCGCAGCTTGATCGCGATGGTGCCTTCTTCGGCCTTGCCGGCCTCGCGGCGTGCCTTCGGCTTCTCCAGGCCATGGGCCACGGAGTTGCGCAGCATGTGCTCCAGCGGCGCGACCATGCGGTCCAGGACGTTGCGGTCCAGTTCGCCGTGGGTGCCTTCCAGCACCAGGTGCACCTGCTTGCCGGTATCGCTGGCGGCCTGGCGCACCACGCGGCGCAGGCGCGGCACGAGGCCGTCGAACGGCACCATGCGCGCGCGCATCAGGCCGTCCTGCAGTTCGGAGCTGACGCGCGACTGCTGCTGCAGCAACGAGTCGTACTGGCGAGAGAGATCGTCCAGCACGCCTTGCAGGCCACCCAGGTCGGCCGCCGATTCGTTCAGCGCGCGGCTGAGCTGCTGCAACGTGGAGAAGCGGTCCAGTTCCAGCGGATCGAACGTGGTGTCGCCCTGGTCCTGCTCGCGCTGGTAGCGCGCGACGATCTGCGCTTCGGTTTCCAGGTCCAGTCGGCGCAGCTGGTCGCGCAGACGCGCGTTGGTGCGGTCCAGCTCGGCCATGGCGCCACGGAAGGCACCCAGCTGCTGTTCCAGGCGCGAGCGGTAGATCGCCACTTCGCCGGCGTGGTTGACCAGGCTGTCGAGCAGGTCGGCACGCACGCGCACCTGTTCCTGCGGCGCGCGGGCCGGGCCGAGTTCCTCGTCCACCACGCCTTCGACCGGCACCGGGGCCGACAGCGGGGCCACCGCCACCGGCTCGACGGCGGCGCTGATCATGCGCGCCACGTCGGCATCGGCGGCCGGCACCTCGGTGCGACCTTGGGCACGGGCGTCGAAAGCGTTGATCAGGTCGTGCGGCATCAGCACCGCGCGGTGCTGGCCGGTGCGGGTCAGCAGCTGGTGCAGGCGGTCGAAGCCGCGCTCGAGCAGGCGCACGTCGTCGCGGCCGATCTCGGTACGGTTGGCCGCCACCACTTCCAGCAACGACTCGATGCCGTGGCCCAGGTCGCCGATGGCGTTGATACCGGCCATGCGCGCGCCACCCTTGAGGGTGTGCAGGTCGCGCTGCAGGCCCGCGACCAGTTCGCGGTCTTCGGGGGCTTCGCGCAGGCCGGCGATGAGGCCATCGCAATGGTCGAGCAGGTCCTTGCCTTCCTCGACGAAGATGTCGACCAGCTCGCGGTCCAGCTCATTGAAGTCCAGCGGGCCGGCATCGATCTCGACGGCATCAACCTCGACGGCATCGGCGGTCGCATCGACCGTCGCGGCGTCGGCCACCGGTTCGTCGACCGCCGGCGCTTCGGCGACTGGTGCTTGAACGTCTTCCTCGACCACCGGGGTTTCGACCGGCCCCTCGGCCACGGAGGCATCGACGGGTTCCTCGACCACCGGCACGTCGACGGTGACGTCCTCGACGACGATGTCCTCGACGAACGGCGCGGTCTCGACCGGGACCGGCGCCTCGAGCTCCGGCTCGGCCAAGGGTGCCGCGTCGATGACATCGGCCGCGTCGAACGCGGGGGTCTGCTCTGCCGGCGGCACCACTTCGGCGACGGCGGCGATGACCTGTTCGATTGCCCAGGCCGGTGCGGCCGGTTCGGCGCTGACCTCGACGACGGATTCCACTTCCGCCGGCGTGAACGCCGGGGCTTCGGGTTCCGGCGCGGACAGCGAGATTTCCTCGACCTCCCAGCCCGCTTCGGCCGGCGCATCGGCGCGCGGCGCCGGCGTGGCAGCCGGCGAGAGCGCCTCGAACGCGGCGAGCGCTTCGGCCAGGCCTTCGTCGTTCGGTTCCTCGCTGGCTTGGTCGAGCGTTGCGGCCTCGATCTGGACCACTTCCGGCTCGGCCGGCAGCGGCATGTCGATTTCCTCGACGGCCAGGTCTGCGTACGGATCGGCCGGACGCTCGCCCGTGCCAGCCACCTGCGGGTCGAGGTAGGCGCCCAGGTCCTGCGGACCGGTGAGTTCCTCGTCGGCCAGCGGCACGAGGGCTTCGGGTTCGTCGCTGCCCAGCATGTGCTGCGGCGGCCACTGTGCTTCAGGCAGCGCGTCGACCAGCGCACGCAGGCGTGCCGCCACATCGGCGAAGGACGGGATGCGCGGCGACTCGGCCTGCAGCGCGGCCACGGTGGTGGCAATGGCGGCGGCGGTGTCGGCGATGCCGTCCACGCCCTCCGCGTCCGGCGTACGGCCGGCGGCCAGCGAACGCTTGACGAAGGTTTCCGCCGGCGTGGTGACCGCGGTGATCTCCGGCACGTCGGTCATCGCGAACGCGCCGCTCATTGTATGCACGGCGCGCAGCAGCGGCTCGGTGACCGGCTGCGGCACCGGGCGCGATTGCGCCAGCCACGCGTGCACGGTTTCCAGGTGGGTGGCGACCTCGGCTTCGAGGATCTCGCGCAGCACGCTGTCCACCGACGCGGGCGTGCCTTCGCCGGCGAACGCGTTGACCGGGGCGACGGCCTCGGCCACGACCGGCGCGGCGACGCTCGCCACGGCGGCGGCGGTCGGCACGTACCAGGCGTCTTCGCCAGCGCCGATGCGGTCGGCCACGGCCTGCATCGCCATCAGGTCCGCTTCGATGCGGCCCTGGCCACGCAGGGCGGCATTGAGCTGCGGCAACACCTGGTAGGCCTGGTCGACCATCGCGACCACCGCCGGGCTGGCCGGACGGGTGCCGTCGAGCACGCGGTTGAGCATGCCCTCGATCTTCCAGCTGAACTCGCCCAGGGTGCGCGCGCCCACGAGTCGGCCACTGCCCTTCAGCGTATGGAACACGCGCCGGATCGGCCGCAGGTTCTCCACGCTGTCCGGCGCGGCGCGCCAGACCGGCAGCAGCTGGCCCAGGTTGACCAGTTCCTCGTCGAACTCCTCGAGGAACACGTCGCGGATGTCGCTGTCGATCTCGTTGCCGTCGTCCTCGAAGCCGCCTTCCAGCGGCGCGGGTGCGGCTTCGGCGGCGGCCGGCGCTGGCGCGTCGACCGGGGCGGTGGTGAAGCCCGCGGCGGCGGCGTCGAGCTCGGCGATGAACGCGGCATGCGCGTCGTCCAGCTCGATCTTGCTGATCGTGCCTTCCTGCACCTGCGGCGCGGCGGCCTCGGCGGGGGCCGGCGCGGTGTCTTCTTCCAGGAACGCGGGCAGCGTCGCCTCGAAGGATTCGACGAACGGGCTGTCGGCTTCCAGCGCCGGGTCGTTCGGATCGAACGCCTGCGGGGCTTCCGGCGCGGCGGCGACCGGTTCGGGCTCCAGTTCCGGCAGCGGCGGCAACGGCGAAAGTTCCGCTGGCGCCTCGATCGACACGGCGACTTCGGCGAACGACGGGGTGGATGGCGCCACGGCCTCGCCTTCCAGCTGGCTGGCGTCGAAGCTGTAGGTGACCTGGGTCGCGTCGGCGTCCAGGTCCTGCTCGGCCGATACCGGGTCGAAGGACACGGCGTGGGCGTCGGCATTCCAGTCCAGGCCGGTCGGCGCCTGACCACCTTCGGCGGACAGGTCGATCGGCGCGATCTGCGCATCTTCGTGCGATGCGGCGAATTCCTGCTCGGCGGCGACCGGATCGAACGACACCGAAGCCACTTCGACCGCCGGGGTTTCCACCGGCGCGGCTTCGTGCTGCACCGTCCACTCGAATCCGCCGGAGGTGACGTGCAGGCCCTGCGGCAGCGGGCTGATCTCGGCGACCGTCACTTCGTGGCGCACCGGCGCCAGTTCGGCGACCGGCTCCAGCTCGACGGCTTCCACCTCGAGCGCCTCGATCTCGATGATCTCCGGCTCGACCTCTTCCGCGGCGGCAAACGCGGGCGTCGCCGCGGTGGCCTCGGCCATTTCGACCACCGGCGCGACGAAGGCCGGCGCGGGCGTGGGCGGCAGCACCGCCGCTTCTTCGGTGGGCAGCGGCCAGTAACGCAGGGTCTCCAGGCTGCTGCGGGTGATGTCCAGGATCTCCTCGCGGCCCGGGCGACGCTCGCGCAGGGCTTCGAGGTAGTACTCCAGGCTGGCCATCGCATCGGCCAGGGTGTCCAGCTGGCGGCCGCTGGGCACGCGCTGCTTGGCGATCAGCTCGCGCTCGATGTAGCGGCGCACGCCTTCCAGGTAATCGGCCGGCTCGGGCAGGTCGAGGATGCGCAGTGCGCCGCCCACCTCGCCAAGCAACTGCGGCACGTCGGCCAGGCGGCCGTGGTCCCAGTTGGTCTCGATGAAGGCGACGAAATGCTCGCGGGCCGCGCCGAAGTTGGCGATGGCCTCGTGCGCCAGCACTTCCAAGGTGCGGCGCACCTCGGAAGCGTTGGCATTGGCGTTGACGTCGTCGTCGTTGCTGGCATCGGCGCCCAGGCGGGCGACCTGGTCGTCCAGCGAGGCATCGACGTAAAGCAGCGCGCCGGCGATATCGAGCAGCAGGCCTTCGTCGACCTGCTGCTGGCCGTCGACGATGCGGCGCAGCGCATCGCGCTGCTGCACCACGACGTTGCGCGCCACGCCCAGGCCCATCATGCCGAGCGTATCGGCCACGCTGCCCAGGTCGTTCACCTGCGCCTGCAATTCAGCGACATCGCCGCCGGTACGCAGGTGCAGGTCCAGCGCGTCCTTCACGCGCAGCAGTTCTTCCTTCACCGCGTTGCCGACGGTGTCCAGCAGCTCGCGGTTGCGCCCGCTCAGGCTGCCGCGCGCGTGGTCCAGCTCGGCCTCGGTGGCGTTGCCGGCCTGCGGGTCGAAGGCGAACAGCACGCTTTCGTTGAGCACCGCCTCGCCGCGCATGGCGCGGATTTCGTTGAGCAGCGGCAGCAGCACGATCGGGATGTCGCGGTGGCCGTTCTGCAGGCGCTCCAGGTAATCGGGCAGCAGCACGGTGCCGCGCATCAGCATCGCGCAGGCTTCGTTGGTGTCGGCGACCTTGCCGTCCTGCACCGCCTTGGCCAGCAGCTCCAGCTCCTCGGCCACCATCGCCGGGGCGTACAGCTCGACCATGCGCAAGGTGCCCTGCACCTGGTGCAGGTAACCGGCGCAGAAGCGCATGCGGCTGGTGTCGGCCGGCTCTTCGACGAAGAACTCGATCTCGTGGCGGGCCTGGCGCAGCGTCTCGTCGAGTTCGGGCTTCACCCAACCCAGCGCCGCGTGGCTCATCGCATCGCGCAGTGCACTCATCGCAGCCCCCCCGAGCTTTCCGCCGCGGCCACGCGCAAGTGCGCCTGCGGCGCGGCCTGTTCCTGCATTGGCGTATTGCTACGCGTCATTCTCGTAATTCCTTTCCGTTCCGCCCGTCGCTTACGCCGGCAGCTTGAAGTCGGCGACCGAACGACGCAGGTCGGCGGCGAGCTGCGCCAGGTGACCGATCGACTCGGCCGTCTGCCCCGCACCCTGCGAGGTCTGGCCGGTGATCTTGCGGATGACGTCCATCGTCTGGGTGATATCCGTCGCCGCCGCGGACTGCTGGTGCGCGGCGATGGAGATGTTTTTGATCAGGTTGTTCAGTGCGTTGGACACGCGCTCGATTTCCGTCAGCGCGGTACCGGCGTCCTCGGCCAAGCGTGCGCCGGACACCACTTCGGAGGTGGTCTGCTCCATCGAGCTGACCGCCTCGTTGGTATCGGCCTGAATGGTCTGCACCAGGCTTTCGATGCGTCGGGTCGCACCGGAGGTGCGTTCTGCGAGGCGCTGCACTTCGTCGGCCACGACCGCGAAGCCGCGGCCGGCCTCGCCCGCCGAGGCCGCCTGCACCGCCGCGTTGAGCGCGAGGATGTTGGTCTGCTCGGAAATGTCGTTGATCAGTTCCACGATCGAGCCGATCTCCTGCGAGGATTCGCCCAGGCGCTTGATGCGCTTGGAGGTTTCCTGGATCTGGTCGCGGATCTGGTCCATGCCCTGGATGGTTTCGCGCACCACGCCGGCACCCTCGGCCGCGATGACCACCGAGCGCTGCGCCACTTCGGCCGACTCGGTGGAGTTGCGCGAAACCTGTTCGATGCTCGCGGCGATTTCGTTGATGCGTTCGGAAGCGGTGGTGATCTGGCTGGCCTGGTGGCCGGCCGCTTCGGCCAGCTGCATGGCGGTGGCCTGGGTTTCCTGCGAGGACACCGCGACCTTGGCCGAAGTGTCGTTGATCGTGGTCACCAGGTGGCGCAGCTCGTCCACGGCGTAGTTGATAGCGTCGGCGATGGCGCCGGTCATGTCCTCGGTCACCGAGGCCTTCACCGTCAGGTCGCCTTCGCCGAGCGAGGAGATTTCGTCCAGCAGCCGCATGATCGCCTGCTGGTTGCGCGAGTTGAACTCCACCTGGGTCTGCAGGCGCAGTTCCTGTTCGCGCGAACGGGCGCGCACCATCGACCAGACCAGGCCGATGATGGAGATCACCAGCAGCGCGCCGGACAGCACGCCCAGCCACAGGTTCGGGAACAGGCGGGTGTCGCGCACCGAGCCGAAGGCGGAGAACGCGTCGAACAGCTTCTTGCTGTCGTCGAGCATCTTGCCCGAGCCGCCGGTGATGGCCGCGGCCGAGGACTGCGCGGCGAACAGGTTGCGCGAGCTGGCCAGGATGGCGTCGACGTCCTTCTTCATCGTCGCCCACTGCGCCTGCGATTGCTCCAGGGCCGACAGCGCCGCCGGGTTCTTCACCGCGGCGATGCCCAGTTCCTCGTTACCGTTGCGCAGGCCTTCCAGCATCTGGCTGAACACCACCGAGTCGCGGGCCAGCGCGTCGCCGGAAGCGGCCGCACCGGCACCGCCGGCGCGCATTTCCGTCACGCGGCGCGCCATGGTGCCGGCGACCACGACCTGCTGCAGGGTGTTGTAGATCTGCGACGCCGGCGCGCCGCTGCCGGTCATCGCGCGCACGACCTCGTTCAACTGCGCCTGCAGCTGCGGCACCGCGCCGGTGAAGCGGTCGGCGTTGCCGGCCAGGGCCAGCACGGCCGGCTCGGAGGCGATGACCTGCTCGGCGCTCTTGCCCAGCGGGGTCCAGGTGGACTTGAGCTGGCGGATCGGGCCGGACACGCCGGTCTCCTGGCCGTAGCGGCCTTCCAGCTCGGAGACCGTCTTGTCGATCTGGGTCTTGGTGTCCTTGAACGCGGCGAACGCCTTGGCATCACCGGACACCGCTTCGCGGCCCTGGTTGGCCAGCTGCTGCGAAAGCACCTGCAGGTCGGCCGCGCCGGTGGAGGCACCGGCCAGGCGGCTGCCCTGCCAGGTCGACACGGCGAAGTTGGCGGAGAACACGATCAGCGACAGCGCCAGCAGGATGAGCCAGAAGCTCGTGCTGACTCCGCCAATCTTCTTGTTCTGGGGCGCGTCCGGGGCGGTACTCATTTTCGACCTCGATGCTCGATGCGTGACAAGCCCGGCTTACGCCGCGGCCTGCCGGAATTCGGGGGTGCGCGACAGCAGCGACAGGGAGAACACGCCCCAGTCCTGTTCTTCGGCGCGGAAGGCGCGATCGACGAAATGGCCATAGCGGCCCTGGGCGATCTCACCCGGAACCGTGGCCTGGGCCAGATCGAAACTGCGCTGGCCAAACAGCTCGTCGATGGTCAGGGCGACGTCGCCACCGGCCTGGCGCATGATGAGCACGCGCTGGCCTTCGTGCAGCACGGTGCGCCGGCCTTCCATGAACTGCTTCAGGTCGACCACCGGGAACAGGTTGCCGCGCAGGTTGCCCACGCCCAGCAGCCACGGCTGCGCGCCAGGCACCGGGGTGACCGGCGGCATCGGCACGATTTCCACCACTTCGCGGAAGTCCGACACCAGCCGGCGCTGGCCGACGCGGTAGCCCACGCCACGCCACACATCGGTGGCGAACTGGCGCTCGGGCAGCTGCACCGCATGGGCCAGGCTGCGGCGTTCGTAGACTTCGAGGATGTCGAACGGCGAGCGCATCAGCCCACCAGCTCGGCAATGCGCGCGATGAGGTCTTCCTCGCGCGGCGGCTTGACGATGTAGTCGGCCGCGCCCTGGCGCAGGCCCCACGCCTTGTCGGTTTCCATGCCCTTGGTGCTCACGATCAGCACCGGGATGTGCTTGGTCGCCTCGTCGCGCGACATCGCGCGCGTGGCCTGGAAGCCGCTCATGCCGGGCAGCACCACGTCCATCAGCACCAGGTCGGGCAACTGGCCTTTTGCCAGCGTGAGCCCTTCCTCGGCGTTGTCCGTGGCGACGACCTGGTGGCCGGCCTTCTCAAGCCACTGGCTGAAGACCGCCCGATCGGTCGGCGAATCTTCGATCAGCAGGATTTTTGCCATTTGCCCTTCCCCCTGGTCAGGCGTTGACGTATGTGCGGATGGCGCTCAGCAGTTCTTCACGGGTGAAAGGCTTGGTCAGGTACTGCTCCGAGCCCACGATGCGGCCACGCGCCTTGTCGAACAGGCCGTCCTTGGAGGACAGCATGATCACCGGCGTGGACTTGAACAGCTGGTTGCCCTTGATCAGCGCGCAGGTCTGGTAGCCATCCAGGCGCGGCATCATGATGTCCACGAAGATGATCTGCGGCTGCTGGTCTGCGATCTTGGCCAGCGCCTCGAAGCCGTCGGTCGCGGTGACGACCTCGCAACCCTCGCGCTTGAGCAAGGTCTCGGCGGTGCGGCGAATGGTCTTCGAATCGTCGATGACCATGACCCTCAGACCTGCGAGCTCCCCGCCCGCAGCAATGTTTTCAGTCATTCCAATGTCCCCGGGACGCGCGGTGCTTCATCCAGTCCGGCACCGCTGCGAAACGTCATGTATATCCCAGTACCCGCGGATACTGTCAAGCGCGGCGATGGCGCGCCAGCAACGCCGCCTGCCCGGTAGCGGGCGGCGACGGAACTGGGTCGCAGTTTTGCGCAGATTTCGTGCATGTGCCGTCTCCCCCTGCCGGTCCGGTCCGTTCCGCCGCCGATCCCCCCGCGACGGCCCCTCCACCCGTTAACATCGGCGGCCAGCTCCCATGCTTTAACCCCAGGTTCGCGTCATGCCGCTAGACGTCATCGTGGTGATGGACCCCATCGCCCAGATCAAGATCGCCAAGGACACCACCTTCGCCATGCTGCTGGAGGCCCAGCGCCGCGGTCACCGGCTGCACTACGTGCGCCCCGGCGGACTGGCGCTGCGCGGCGGCACCGCCATCGCCACCGTGGCGCCGCTGAGCGTGCGCGACGACAAGGCCGGCTGGTTCACCCTGGGCGAGTTCACCGAGCTGCCGTTCGGGCCGGGACAGGTCGTGCTGATGCGCAAGGACCCGCCGTTCGACCCTGAATACCTTTACGACACCCACCTGCTCGGCATCGCCCAGCAGGCCGGCGCGCAGGTGGTCAACGACCCGCAGGGCCTGCGCGACTTCAACGAGAAGCTGGCCGCGCAGCTGTTCCCGCAGTGCTGCCCGCCCACGCTGGTGAGCCGCGACGCCGCGCAGCTGAAGGCCTTCGCCGCCGAGCATGGGCAGGTGGTGCTCAAGCCGCTGGACGGCATGGGCGGGCACTCGATCTTCCGCAGCGGCCAGGGCGACCCCAACCTCAACGTGATCCTGGAAACGCTCACCGACGGCGGCCGCAAGCTGGCGATGGCGCAGCGCTTCATCCCCGACATCACCGCCGGCGACAAGCGAATCCTGCTGATCGACGGCGTGCCGGTGGACTACTGCCTGGCGCGCATCCCGCAGGGCGACGAGTTCCGCGGCAACCTGGCCGCCGGTGGTCGCGGCGAAGGCCGCCCGCTGAGCGAACGCGATCGCTGGATCGCCGCCCAGGTCGGCCCGGAGATGAAGCGGCGCGGCATGCGGTTCGTCGGCCTGGACGTGATCGGCGACTACCTCACCGAGGTCAACGTCACCAGCCCGACCTGCGCGCGCGAACTCGACGCGCAGTACGGGCTGAACATCTGCGGCCAGTTGTTCGACGTGATCGAGGCTGACCTGGCCACATGAGCGCCGTGCCGCACGCCGGCCGCGCGCCCGACCCGCGCGCCGTGGAGAACCAGCGCCTGAGCGCCACCCTGGTGCTGTCGCTGATCGCGTACGGGCTGCTGATCCTCGGCGTGGGCTTCGCGGTCAGCGACGAGGCGCCGCTGGTGCCCACGCTGGACGTGATCTTCAGCCAGACCAGCACCCCGCTGACGCCCAAGCAGGCCGACTTCCTCGCCCAGGCCAACCAGCAGGGCGGCGGCGACCATGACAAGGCCGCCCGCCCGCGCGACAGCCAGCCTGGCGTGGTGCCGCAGCCGCGTACCGGCCTGGCGCCGGTGCCGGTGCAGGCGCAGCA
>JAEWJB010000151.1 GCA_023386795.1 Pseudomonadota bacterium | reverse complement strand
GCCCAAGCCTGCCGCGGTCGTGCCCGCATGCGCCGCGCAGGACGATCCGCCGCCGTGGGCGGTGGATGACGCCCCCGTGCGTGCGGCCCCGCCGGCGCCCGTGTCCGCCCCGGTGATGCCGGAAATGGCGATGGCACCGCCGCCGGAGCCGGTCGCCGCGCCGCCGGCTGCCGTGGCCGCACCGGTCGATGGCCGCATTGCCGATGCCGAACAATGGCTGGAACTGGTCGCCCAGGCCCAGCTCTCCGGCCCCTCGCGCCAGCTCGCCGCGCATGCCGCTTTCCTCTCGCATCGCGAAGGCGTGCTGCGCCTGGCGCTGGACCCCGGCTTCGAATACCTGCGCTCGGACCGTTCCCTGTCCGAACTGGCACAGGCGCTGGCGCCCGCCCTGGGGCAGGCGCCGAAGATCGTCATCGAGGCCGGCGCTGGCAGCGCCGAAACCCTGCACGAACGCGCCCATCGCCAGAAGGGCGAGCGGCAGGACGCCGCCGAGGCGGCGTTCATGGCCGACCCCAATGTCCAGCGCCTGATCCAGCAGCACGGCGCGCGCGTCGTGCCCGATTCCATCCGTCCTTACGAAGAGTGAACCCCATGCGCGGCAACATCGCCCAACTCATGCAACAGGCGCAGAAGATGCAGGAGAACCTGCAGCGCGCCCAGGAAGAACTGGCCAAGCTGGAAGTCACCGGCACCGCCGGCGGCGGCATGGTCAGCGTGACCCTCACGGGCGGCAAGGAGTGCCGCAAGGTGCGCATTGACCCGAGCGTGCTGGCCGACCCGGAAATGGCCGAAGACCTGATCGCCGCCGCGTTCAACGACGCCTCCAACAAGGTCGACGCCGAATCCAAGGCCCGCATGGGCTCGGCCACGGCCGGCATGCAGCTGCCCCCGGGCATGAAGCTGCCGTTCTGATCCCGCGCCGGAGCCACCGCGCCGCGTGCCTTGCGACGCGGATCGCCACGCCATGAGCCTGTCCCTGCTCGAACAACTCATCGAGTCCCTGCGCGTGCTGCCGGGCGTCGGGCAAAAGAGTGCCCAGCGCATGGCCTACCACCTGCTCGAACGCGAGCGCGAAGGCGGGCAGCGGCTGGCCGAGGTGCTGGCCGAGGCGATGCAGCGCATCGGCCACTGTTCGCTGTGCCGGGATTTCAGCGAGCAGTCGCTGTGCGCGATCTGCGCCAGCGCCAGCCGCGACCGCCAGCAGCTGTGCGTGGTGGAATCTCCGGCCGACCGCCTGGCCATCGAGCATGCCACCGGCTACCGCGGCCTGTACTACGTGCTGCAGGGACGGCTCTCGCCACTGGACGGCATCGGCCCGCGCGAGCTGGGCCTGGATCGCCTGGCCGAGCGCCTGTCGCAAGGCGAGGTGGAAGAGCTGATCATCGCCACCAACGCCACCGTCGAGGGCGAGGCGACCGCGCATTACCTGGGCCAGCTGGCACGCCAGCACCGGGTAAGGCCGAGCCGCCTCACCCAGGGCATGCCGCTGGGCGGCGAACTGGAATACGTGGACCGCGGTACGTTGTCCTACGCGTTCGGCAGCCGCAGCGAGATGCCCGAATAACGGCCCGTTTTCATTTCTTCTGGAGCCCGCCCATGTCCGACACGATCTTCGGCAAGATCATCCGCCGCGAAATTCCCGCCAGCATCGTCTACGAAGACGAGGACGTGCTGGGGTTCAAGGACATCGCCCCCCAGGCGCCGGTGCACGTGCTCTTCATTCCCAAGCACGAGGCGATCCCGACGCTGGACGACGTGCGCCCGGACCAGGCGCTGCTCATCGGCAAGCTGGCCCTGGCCGCCGCCGAGTACGCGCGCCGCGAGGGCCTGGCGCAGGACGGCTACCGCATCGTGATGAACTGCCGCGAGCATGCCGGCCAGACCGTTTTCCACATCCACCTGCACCTGCTGGCGGGCGCACCGCTGGGCCACTTCGGCGCGGCCGGCCGCTGAGCACGGCCGGGAGAGAAACGAAAAACGCCGCCCGAAGGCGGCGTTTTTCGTTTGCGGGCAAGCGCGGTTATCGCATCACCACCAGCCCCAGCGCGGGCCCCACCACGGGCTCGGGCCCCACGGGCCGTACGGGCCATACGGACCCCACGGATCGACCACCTGCACCTCGCGCACCACCGGCCACAGGTACACCACGTCCGCCTCGATCTTCGGCACGCGGTACTCGAAATCGCCGATGCGGGTGTTCTCGGAGCCTGCGATCTTGCCGATGAAGGTCACCTCGCGGCCGGCCTGGAAGATCGCCGGATCGTAGAAGCCGGTGCGGCAGGCGATGAAGCGGCCGTCATTGGCGTCGCTGTCGCTGCTCGACGGGCGCCCGGTGCCGGCCAGCGGGCGGCCGAGCATCTGGAAGCAGGTCTGGTCCGGGCCCGGCCGGGTTTCGATGATGCTGCCACCCCAGCGCACCAGGGCGCCCGGCTGCGCGGCGGCCTCGCGCGGTGCGACCGGATTGAACTGCCCCTGCAGGGGCTTGGGCGCGGTGGCGCACGCCGCCAGCGACAGCGCGGCGATGACGGGAAGTACCAAGCGGATGTTCATGGCGAAGCTCCGGTGTTCGGGCGATGTTGGTGCAGGTTTTTGATCAGTTGCCGGCGTGCGCTGTCGGCGACGTGGGCAGCGTAGCGCGCTTCGGCGAAACGTCGGCTGAGTACGACCAGCGCCGGGTCGGCAAGTTCCCGGTCCACCCGGGCAGCCCAGTCCAGCGCCGGCTCGTGCGGTTCGCGCGCCAGGCCATGCCGCGCGTAGCGCTGGCCCACGCGGCGCCAGGCACGCAGCAGCGGGTCGCGCTCGCGTTCGCCGCGGGCCAGCAGCCAGGCCATCCAGCCCAGCGCCAGCAGCGCGGCGCAGACGAACAGGGCGATCAGCTGCGAAGGTTCCAGCCGGTCAATGCCCAGCGGCCGCAGCAGATGCTGCTGGCGCTCGGCGTTGAAGCTCAACACCAGCTCGTTCCAGCCACGGCGCAACCAGTCGCCGACGTTGCCGGCCCAGCGCGCGTCCAGCTGCGCGCCGGTGCCGTCCTGCTGGGCGAGGCGGTTTTCCAGGGTGTCGTAGACGCGCTCGGGCGCCA
This sequence comes from Pseudomonadota bacterium, assembly GCA_023386795.1. Taxonomy (GTDB): domain Bacteria; phylum Pseudomonadota; class Gammaproteobacteria; order Xanthomonadales; family Xanthomonadaceae; genus Stenotrophomonas_A. The sequence goes on along the minus strand of JAEWJB010000151.1, from coordinate 30,506 downwards.
CCGCCGCGGTGGGGTCTACGCGCACCCAGCCACGGCCTTCCAGCCACACCTCGGCCCAGGCATGGGCGTCCATGCGGCGGACCACGTAGTAGTCGCCGATCGGATTGCGCACGCCGCCGGCATACCCGGTCACCACGCGCGCGGGAATGCCGGCCGCCCGCATCAGCACCACGAACGCGGAGCTGAAATGTTCACAGAAGCCGCTTTTGTACTGGAAGAGGAATTCGTCGACGCTGTCGTGGCCGAGCAGCGGGGTGGTGAGGGTGTAGGAGAACTCGGCATGGATCCAGGCCATCGCGCGGCGGATCACGGCATCATCGCTGCGCCCGGCTTCGCGTCGCCACTGCTGCCCCAGCGCGAGCGCGCGTGGGTTGTAGCCGGCCGGCAGGCGCAGCGCGGCGCGGCGCAGCATGGGCGGCAGCGTCGCCTCGAAGGCCCGGGGCGCGGCAGATTGCAGCCGCCAGCGGGTCAGGCCGGTGAGCGGCTGCTGGCTCATCAGTTCGTAGTCGGGTGTGAGCCGCGTGCCGGCCGGCGCCTGCAATGGCAGGTCGAGCGCCACCAGCCGGCGGTCGTCGGTGGCCTCGTAGTCGATCTGGTACGACCAGCGCGCCGTGCCCGGTTGCACCGCCGGCATCGGCGACGCCTCGTGCCATTGCGGCGAGGTCCAGTCCCTGCCGTCGAAGTCCCACAGCACCGGGCCACGCCAGTAGCGCTGTTCGGGCGGCGGCACGGGACCGAAGAACTGGGCACGCAGCGCGGGCGTATCGTCGGCCATCAGGTCGATCCACTCGCCCGGCGACATCTTTTCCGACAATCCCGGTTTGGACATGGTGCGTTCGGGGATGCCCCATAGCGGCGAACCCAGCCGCGGGAACAGCCAGAACGCGGCCAGCGCGAGCGGCAGGCCGATCACCGTGATCCGTCGCATCACGCGCATCTGTTCGCGCCAGGGGGTGCCGCCGGTGTGTGATTCGGCGTCGGCCAGCTGTGCCATGCACAGCACGGCCGCCAGCACGGCCAGCAACGCCAGCACGGTGGTCAGCGGGCCCTGGTCGAGCAGGAAGGCGGAGAACGGCGCGAACAGCGCGAAGCCGAGCAGGCTGCGGCCATCGCGCAGCGTGCGCAGTTCGCTGGATTTGATCGCCAGCATCGAAGCCAGCAGCGCACAGCCGGTGTCGCGGCCGAAGCGCAGGCCGGCCTGCCAGTAGACCGCGGCGAGCATGGCCAGCAGCAACAGCACGCGCAACGGCGGCGGCACCGCGCGGCGCCAGGCGAGCACGATTGTCAGCAGCGCCGACCCGGCGAACACCCAGGCGAGCAGGGCCGGCAGCTGCAACAACAGCGGCAGCAGGCACAACCCGGTGGTGGCGGCCAGCCAGGCGCGGCTGCGCGGCGAAAGGGCAGGGGACTCACGCATGCGGCAGCAGCGCCAGCGCGCGCAGGCATTCGTGGCGATGCTGCGCGCCGCGTGCCGGCCCCAGTGCGGCTTGTCCGGGCAGGTTGAGCCGATAGCGCCGGCCTTCGCGCTCGGCCTCCTCGACCCAGCGCGCCAGGCGCGCGATACGGCGTTCGTAGGGCAGGCCCGCCAGTGCGCGCCAGTCGAGCTGCACGTCCACACCGGTCGGCTGCTCGTATTCGCGCACGAGCAGGTTGTCGCGTCGCGCCGAATGCTTCCATGCGATGGCACGACGCGCATCGCCGGTGCGATAGGGGCGCAGTTGGTGCAGGTCTTCGCCCTGTGCGTGCAGGCGCGCGCCGGTGGGATGGCCTTCGCCCAGCGGCAGTGGCGGGCCGTCGGTTTCGGGGGTGGGATAGACCAGCAGGGGCACGTCCGGCCACAGCCACGACCAGGCACGCACCAGCCCCAGTGGATGGGTGGTGGACAGCCGCAACCGCCCGATCTCCCGCCAGCCGCGGCGCGTGGTCGGCAGGCGCAGTTCGGCGGCGTGGTCATCGGCATCGCCGACCGAGCACCACGTCGTGTCGTCCGGATGCTGCAGGCACAGGCCGCGCCGCGTGCGCGCGTCATGCGCGGCGAATACCAGGCGCAGGTGCAGCGGCGTGCCGGCGGGCACCGGGTCGGCGGCCAGGGCGGTGAGTTCAAGGCCGGAGAGCTGCAAGTGCGCCATGATCGCGCTGGCGATCGCCGCCGCGCCGAGCAGCAACGCCAGCAACAGCGCGGGGTTGTTGTTGTAGTTCAGCGCGCCGAGCAGCATCGCCATCAACAACAGGCCGATGAAGGCGCCGAACGCGGTCGGCAGCACATAGATGCGCCGGCGGTCCAGGCGCACCGGCAGCGCTTCGGTACTGCGCGGGCGCGCCAGCAACGCGAGCCGGCGCCAACCGGCGAGCGCGGCTTGGCGGTTCATTGCCGCGCTCCGGTGGGGCGGGGGCGTGGCATCAATCGACCGGCACGCTGTGCAGGATCTTCTTGGCCAGCGCCGCGCCGGACACGCTTTCAGCCTCGGCCACCAGACGATGCCCGGCCACCGCCTCGAACAGCGCCTGGATGTCCTCCGGCAGCACGTGCGCACGGCCCAGCAGCAGCGCATACGCCTTGGCCGCGCGCAGCAACGCGATGCCCGCGCGCGGGGACAGGCCCACGCGCACGCCGGCGTACTGGCGGCTGCGCGCGAGCAGGTTCTGCACGTAATGGATCAACGCATCGCTGGCATGCACGTCCTCCACCGCGCGGCGCAGCGTGAGCACGTCGTGGTCGGTGAGGCAGGGCTCGGCCTGCGCGATGAGGTGGCGGCGGTCGCTGCCGCTGAGCAGCGCGCGTTCGGACTCGGCATTGGGATAGCCCAGCGTGAGCCGCAGCAGGAAGCGATCCAGTTGCGAGTCCGGCAGCGGGAAGGTGCCGGAGAGATCGACCGGGTTCTGCGTGGCGATCACGAAGAACGGCTCGGGCAACGCGTGGGTTTCGCCGTCCAGCGTGACCTGCTGCTCGGCCATGGCCTCCAGCAGCGCGCTTTGCGTGCGCGGCGGGGCGCGGTTGATCTCGTCGGCCAGCAGTACCTGCGTGAAGACCGGGCCGGGATGGAACTGGAACCGGCGCGCGGTGGCATCGTAGACCGAGACGCCGAGCACGTCGGCGGGCAGCAGGTCGGAGGTGAACTGGACGCGCTGGAAGCCCAGGCCCAGACTGGAGGCCAGGGCATGCGCCAGCGTGGTCTTGCCCAGGCCGGGCAGGTCTTCGATCAGCAGGTGGCCGCCGGAGAGCAGGGCCACGAAGGCCAGGCGCACTTCGTGCGATTTGCCCAGCAGGAGCGAATTGACCTGCGTCTGGGCCCGGCGCAGCGATTCGCGCAGCGCATCGGTTAGCATTTCCGTCGCTTGTGGCGGTGTCGACATCACGTTCCCGGAATCGATGAAGGATTGAGTGGCGAGGCAATGCAGGGAGAACAGCGCGCGCATCGCAACTTCGTGATCCTGTGGACGTTGCTGACCGCCGTCAAGGTGGTCATTGCCGCTCGCCTGCCGCTTTTCGTCGACGAAGCGTTCTACTGGCAGGAAGGCCAGCACCTGGCCGCGGCCTATTCCGACCTGCCGGGCATGACCGCCTGGCTCGCCCGCCTTGGCGTGGCGCTGGGCGGCAACCACGTGCTGGCGTTGCGCCTGCCGTTCCTGGTCATTGCCTCGCTGCTGCCCTGGCTGATCGCCCACATCGCACGGCGCTGGTTCGGTGGCACCTGTGGCTGGCAGGCCGGCAGCCTGGCGCTGCTGATGCCGCTGTCGGCCACGCTGGGCATCCTCGCCGTGCCGGACGTGCCGATGGCACTGGCCGCGGTGCTGTGCCTGGATGCCGGCGCGCGGCTGCTGCGCGAGGTAGAGGCCGGCAGCGCGCTGCAGCTGGCCATCGGCCTGGTCATCGGCGCGCTGAGCCACTATCGCTTCGCCGGGGTGATCGGCGTGGGCTTCATCGCGCTGATGGTGCTGCCGCAGGGGCGCCACGTGATGCGCGACCCGCGCATCTGGATCGCGCTCAGCGCCGGCCTGCTGGCGTGGCTGCCCTTGCTGCTGTGGAACAGCGACCACGACGAGGCCGGCCTGCGCTTCCAACTGGTGGATCGCCATCCTTGGACGTTCCAATGGACCGGTTTCCAGTTCCTGCTGATCCAGACCTTGATGGTCACCCCGCTGCTGGCCTGGGCGATGCTGCGCGTGGCCATGGCCGGTACCCGTACCGGTGGCGGCATCCGTGCGCAGTGGCGCTACTTCGGCCTGGTGGGCGGCGTGTCCACCGTGATGATCTTCGCGCTGGGCTTCTTCAGCGATGCCGAACGCATCAGCTTCCACTGGCCACTTCCCGGTTACCTGGCGCTGCTGGCGGCAGTGCCGGTGGTCCTGATGCGTTGGCCGCGCCGCTGGCGGCGCGCGACCTGGGCGATGGCGGTGGCCGGCATGCTGTGCGCCTATGGCTACTACCTCGCGGTCTCGGTGCCTTCGGTGCGCGAGCAGGCGGCGGGGGAAAAGTACTACCCGCGCAATTTCGCCGGCTGGCAGCCGCTGGCACGCGCCGTGCGCCAGGAACTGGCGAAGATGCCGCCGGGCACTCGCGTGCTGGCCGACAACTTCAAGGTGGGCGCCGAGCTGGGCTTCGCCCTGGGCGATGCCGACATCGAAGTGCTGCCGGCGCCATTGAACGAAAAACACGGCCGCAGCGCGCAGCTGGCACAGTGGGGGCTGCTCTCCGGCGACAAGCGCGATGCACCGCGTCTGCTGGTGCTCTCGCCCAGCGACCACCGCTATCGCGACCTGCTCGAGCGTTACCACCAGGTTTGCGACATCGTCGGGCCATTGCCGCCGCCGGTGCGCCAGGTGTCCACCGACCACGGCTACCAGCGCTTCCTGCTGTTCCACCTGCCGCAGGCGCGCGCCGAGGGGCCATGCATCGCCCCGGCGATGGCGTGGGTGGATGCGCCGCTGCCGGGCGTGCGCGTCGATACGCCCACGCTGGAAGTCGCCGGCTGGGCCTTCAAGGACGGCGTGGGCCTGCGCACGGTGGAAATTCTCGTTGACGGCCGCGTCGCCGCCACCGCCGAATATGGCGGCACGCTGGACGTGCGCCCCAGTTGGCCGCAGAGCAACGACCCCCAGCATCCCGACGTGGCATTCCGCGCGCAGCTCGACACGCGCGGGCTGCGCGCCGGGCGCCACTGGCTGGGCCTGCGCCTGCACGGGCACGATGGCAGCGTCGAGGAATGGTGGGAGCAACCCTTCGACGTGATCCGCCGGTAATCGATCCAAGCGACAATGGACGTCATGAACTCACCTGCCCGCCTTCCTCTTTCCGTCAACGCCGGCCTGCGCGTCGCCGTGGTCGTGCCCTGCCACAACGAGGCGGCCACCATCGCCAAGGTCGTCGGCGATTTCGCCGTGGCGCTGCCCGACGCGGCGATCCACGTGTTCGACAACAACTCGCGCGACGCCACCGCTGCGCAGGCGCGCGCGGCTGGCGCGCAGGTGCATGCGGTCGGGCTGCAAGGGAAGGGCAATGTCGTGCGCCGCGCGTTCGCCGATGTCGAGGCGGATATCTACGTGATGGTGGATGGCGACGATACCTACGACGCCAGCGCGGCGCCCGCACTGGTCGAGCGGCTGCTCGCCGAGGGGCTGGACATGGTGGTGGGCGCGCGGCGTGACCAGGCGCAGGCCGCCTATCGCCCGGGCCATCGCGTCGGCAATGTGCTGCTGACCCGTTGCGCCGGCCTGCTGTTCGGTCGCAGCTTCGATGACATGCTTTCCGGCTACCGTGTCTTCTCGCGCCGCTACGTGAAGTCGTTTGCCGCGCATGCGCAAGGATTCGAGACCGAGACCGAGCTGGCCGTGCATGCTCTGCAGCTGCGCATGCCGGTGGCCGAAGTGGCGACCGCCTACGGCGTGCGCCCGGAGGGCTCGCAAAGCAAGCTCAATACCTGGCGTGATGGTTGGCGGATCCTGATGACCATCGTGAAGCTGTTCAAGGCCGAGCGGCCGTTGCTGTTCTTCTCGGTCGGCTTTGCCGCCTGCGTGCTGACCTCGTTGGGGCTGGCGGTGCCGCTGCTGGAAACCTACGTGCAGACCGGCCTGGTGCCGCGCTTTCCCACCGCGATCCTGTGCGTGGCACTGATGCTGCTCGGCTTCCTGCTGCTGGCCTGTGGGCTCATCCTCGACACGGTGACGCGCGGCCGCATCGAGGCCAAGCATCTGGCCTATCTCTCGGTGCCTCGCCCGGGGACGCGCGCTTGAGGCGGTTCGTGGGGCGCGTGGGCGCCGCGTTGCGTGCCCGCCTGGCTTTCGATTCGCGCGCGAACATCATCGTGGCCTGCGTGTCGGTCGTCGTGCTGTGCGGCCTGTGGTCGATGCTGCGCGGCCAGGACACCAACTGGGACCTGCGCAACTATCACCTCTACAACGGCTATGCCGCCTTGCACGGTCGCCTGGGTCTGGACCTGGCCGCGGCGCAGATGCAGAGCTACTTCAATCCGGCGCTGGACGTGTTGCAGTACACGCTGATGACCGGTTTGCCCGGGCCGCTGGCGGCTTTCCTGTTCGGTGCCTGGCACGGGTTGCTGTTCGCGCTGGTCGCGGCGATCGCCTGGCGCGTGCTGGCGGACGATCCCCGTCGCGCCACCCGCGTTCCACTGCTGGCGCTGGCGGGGCTGTTCACTGGCGCGTTCCTGTCCGAGCTGGGCAACACCATGGCCGACAACACCACCGCGGTGCCGGTGCTGGGGGCCTTGGCGCTGATCCTCTCGGCGCAGGATCGGGCGCGACAGGGGCAGGGCGGTGCGCTGCGGTGGCTGTTTGCCGGCCTGCTGATCGGGCTGGCACTGGCGTTCAAGCTCACCAACGCGGTGTACGCGGTCGCGCTTGGCCTGGCCGCGCTGGCCGACGGCGGGCGTGCGTGCGGGCGGCTGGCCGGTGCGGCGGTCATGACCGTGGCCGCCCTGGCCGCCTTCGCCGCAGTGGGCGGTGCGTGGTTCGTGCAGGTGTGGCAGCAGTTCGGAAATCCGCTGTTCCCGCAGTTCAACGCCTGGTTCCAGTCGCCGCTGGCGCTGCCGGTGTCGGTGGCCGATACGCGTTGGCTGCCGAAGGGCGCGCTTGAATGGCTGGCGTGGCCGCTGGTGTTCTCCTTGCATCCGCAGCGGGTGAGTGAGCTGGCCCTGACCCAGTTCGCCTGGGCGGGGCTCTATGTGATGGCGGTGGCCGGCATCGCTTGGCGATTGCTGCGTCGCGCGCCCGCCGACGCGCGCCCGATGCTGCCGGCCGCGCGCACGCTGCTGGTGTATTTCGTGGTCGCCTACCTGTTGTGGCAGACGATCTTCAGCATCCACCGCTATCTGGTAGCCATCGAAGTGCTGTTGCCGCTGCTGCTGTGGTGGGCATGGCCACGGTTGCTCGGGCCGGCCCTGCTGCGGCTGCGCACGCCGGTCATGGTGCTGCTGGCCTTGTACGCATGGCACGGTGCCGCCGATTGGGGTCATGCCGCATGGCGGCAGCCTGCATTTGCCGTGGAAGCGCCGGCAATGCCTGCGCCACGCGACAGCGCGGTCGTACTCGTGGGGGGCGAGCCCCAGGCGTGGCGGATTCCGTTCCTGCCGCCCGAAGCCGTCTACCTGTCGTTTGCATCCAATTTCCCGGCCTCGCCGGCCTATGTCGACAAGGCTCGCGAAATCCTCGCCGCGCACCCGCAGCGTTACGCGATGTTGCATGCCACCGGCGACCGCGATGCCGAGCGGGTCGCACGCTTGAACGGTTGGGCGCGGCGTTTTGGCTGGGATGTCCAGCCGGGCTGCGGAATGCTGCGCAAGATTTCGCGCAACGGGCGCCGTGCGCTGCTGGACGAGCATGTGCCGGGGCAGTGCATCCTGCGTTCCAACAAGCCGGTGGATCTCGCCGCCGCCGACGCTGCACTGCGCGAGGCCGCGCAGGCGCAGCTCGCGCCGCTGGGGTGGCGGCTGGACCCGGAAAGCTGCCAGCGCATGCCCGCGCGCATCGGCGGCGACAACTTTCCTTTCCAGTGGTGCCGGCTGTTGCCGGCCGGCTGATCCGGGCTCAGGGAACCTGGAAGCCGGCCTCGCGCAGCAGGCGCGCGGTGGCGATCAACGGCAGGCCGACCAGTGCGGTGGGGTCGCGGTTCTCGATGGCCTCGAACAGGCTGATGCCCAGGCCCTCGCACTTGAAGCTGCCAGCGCAGTCCAGCGGTGACTCGGCGTGCAGGTAGCGGTCGATTTCCCCCGCCGACAGTGGGCGGAAGTGGACTTCGGTGAGGTCGAGGGCCTCGTGAACGCGGTCCGGCCCGGCCACGCAGACCGCCGTGTGGAAGCGCACGCGGCGGCCGGACATCGCGGATAGCTGCGCCTGCGCGGCGGCGAACGTGCCCGGCTTGCCCAGGGGCGCCCCGTTCAGTTCGGCGACCTGGTCCGAGCCGATCACCCAGGCGCCGGGGGCGGCGAGGGCCTGGGCCTTGGCCCTCGCCAGGCGTACCGCCAGCCGGTCCGCCGCTTCCCCGGGCGCGGCGGCCTCGTCCGTCCCGGGGCGTGCGGTCTCGAAGGGCAGGCCCAGCCGGGCCAGCAGGTCGCGCCGATAGGGGGAGGTCGAAGCGAGGATCAGCCGGGCCATGGGCGGGGTTCGTTCAGGTCGGGGCGGCGAGTCTGCCGGCCGGCGGGGCCTGCCACAAGCGGCCCCGGTGATTTGACAGCGTGCCTTGCCGTCCTTAACATTCTGCGGCTTATGTCCCCCAACGTGCCCGAACAGCTGGATGCTTGGCGGATGGTCGCAGCGCGCAGGCGCTTCGATGGCAGTCTGCCGCTGTCGGCGATGCGCCGGCTGGAAGGCAGCCTGGTCGATACCGAGGGCGAGGTGAATTACTCGCTGGAGTTCGGCCGGGACGATGTGCTGCAGGTGTCCTACGTCGAATTGCATGTCGAAACGGCGCTGCCGCTGGAATGCCAGCGAAGCCTGGCGCGTTTCCTGCTTCCGGTGAAGGTCACCCAGCGCCTGGGGCTGGTGCGCAGCGAGGACGAAGAGGCCGCGCTGCCGCAGGATTACGAAGCCCTGCTGGTTCCCGAGGACGGCATGCTCAAGCCCGCCGACCTCATCGAGGACGAGCTGGTGCTGGCGGTTCCCGTGGTGCCGATGGCGCCGGGCACCGAGTCGGTCGAGTCCGAATGGACCGCGACCCGCGAGGAATTGGACAAGGTCAACCCGTTCGCGGAGCTGGCCAGGTTGAAGAAGCAATAACCGCCGCGCTGTCGGGGCGGTGACCCAGAAAGTCGGTGCGGGCGCGCAGCCTGTGCGACGAAACGACGAAGTAAACGAACCGAGTTTGGAGCAATCCCATGGCTGTGCAGAAATCCCGTGTTACCCCGTCCCGCCGCGGCCAGCGCCGTTCGCACGACGCCCTGACCGCCAAGCAGCTGTCGACCGATCCGACCAGCGGCGAGACCCATCTGCGTCACCACGTGACCGCTGACGGCTACTACCGCGGCAAGAAGGTCATCGCGACCAAGACCTCGGCGGTCAGCGAAGATTGATCCGTGACGCCCGCCGCCTCGCGGTGGGCGATACGCGTCTTCCGGGGCGGCGCTTTCGCGCCGGCCCCAAAGCAACAGGACACGGTATGAGCAAGCGGATCTACTCCAGAATCGCGGGCACGGGCAGCTATTTGCCCGAGAAGATGCTGACCAACGACGACCTGGCCAAGTTCGTCGACACCAGCGATGAGTGGATCCGCACGCGCACCGGCATCACCGAGCGGCATATCGCCGCCGATGACCAGACCACGTCCGACCTGGCCTACTTCGCCGCCACGCGCGCGATGGAGGCTGCTGGCGTCAGCGCCGACGAGATCGACATGATCGTCGTGGGCACCACCACGCCGGACCTCATCTTCCCGTCGACGGCCTGCCTGCTGCAGGCGCGCATCGGCGCGACCGGCTGCGGCGCGATGGACGTCAACGCCGCCTGCTCGGGCTTCATCTACGCCCTGAGCGTGGCCGACAAGTTCATCCGCTGTGGCGATGCGCGCACCGTGCTCGTTGTCGGCGCCGAGACCCTGACCCGCATCGTCGACTGGACCGACCGCACCACCTGCGTGCTGTTCGGCGATGGCGCCGGCGCGGTCGTGCTCAAGGCCGACGAGGACACCGGCATCCTCAGCACCCACCTGCATGCCGATGGCAGCAAGAAAGAGCTGCTGTGGGACCCCGTGGGCGTGTCGACCGGCTTCGGCGAGAACGGGCAGGGCGGCAAGATCCTGATGAAGGGCAACGACGTGTTCAAGTACGCCGTCAAGGCGCTGGACTCGGTCGTGGACGAGACCCTGCAGGCCAACGGCCTGGACAAGCACGACCTGGACTGGCTGATCCCGCATCAGGCCAACCTGCGCATCATCGAAGCCACGGCCAAGCGCCTGGACATGTCGATGGACCAGGTGGTGGTGACCGTGGACAAGCACGGCAACACCTCGGCCGGCTCGGTGCCGCTGGCACTGGACGCGGCGGTGCGTTCGGGCCGCGTGCAGCGCGGCCAGCTGCTGCTGCTGGAAGCCTTCGGCGGCGGTTTCACGTGGGGTTCGGCGCTGCTGCGCTATTGATCCGGTCACGGGCGCCCGGCGCCCGCGCGCTGTCGCCGCTCCACTCCGCGTCCCCGCCCGGAGACTCTCCCTATGGCAGAACCCATCGTCATCGACGGACGGCGGGCCTGGCTCAAGCAGTACGGCCAAGGCGGTCGTGCGCTGGCGCTGGGCGCGCTGGGCTGCGTTGCACGCTTGTTCCATCTTGAAGCCTTGCGCCCGCCGCCACATCGCGGCGGTGAAGCGGCGCGCGATATCGAGGCGCGGCGCATCGCCGAACTCCACGCGCAGGCGGTCAACGTGCCGCAGGTGCTGGGCACCGGCCGGGCCGCGCTGGTCCTCAGCGACAATGGCCGCTCCCTGGCCAGCTGCCTGCGCGAAGCCGATGAGGCCGGCCGCGACGCGCTGGTGCGCCATGCGTTGGCGGCGATCGCCGCTTCGCACGCGCGCGGCGCCTATTTCGGCCAGCCGCTGCCGCGCAACATGACCTTCGACGGTGAGCGGATCGGCTTCATCGACTTCGAGGAAGATCCGCTCGAAGTGATGGATCTCGCCCAGGCCCAGGCCCGCGACTGGCTGATGTTCGGCTACGGCGTGGCCAAGTACTACGAACACCGGTTGTCCGTGCTGCAAAAGATGATCGCCGAGGCGATGTGCAATGAAGGCGTGCCGGTGGTCGAGCACGCGCACGCCGTGACCGGCCGCCTGCAGCCCGTGGCCCGGGTGGTGCTGCGGCTGGGCAGGTCGGCGCGCGCGCTGGCGCATTCGATCCGGGTCATCCATGCCGCCACCACGCTGAGCGTGCTGATCATCATGCTGCTGTGCGTGGACTGGTTCTCCGACGGGCACCTGGACATGCTGGGGCTGCTGGGCTGACCCCGGGTTCCAGGCCGCGGCGGGTGGATAGCCGGGGCGGGGAGTCCATACCTTTGCATACGCGCCAGTACAGACGCTGGGGCGATTTCACCCGTATGATCGCCCCTCGTTTTCGCAGACCCCCTCCGCGCGCGTGACCGAAAATTCCCTCGCTTTCGTCTTCCCGGGCCAGGGCTCGCAGTCGCTCGGCATGCTTGCCGAACTGGCCGAGCTGCACCCGCAGATCCGCGACACCTTCGCCGAAGCCTCCGATGGCGCCGGCGTGGACCTGTGGGCGCTTTCGCAGGGCGGTCCCGAGGAAATGCTCAACCGCACCGAGTACACCCAGCCGGCGCTACTGGCCGGTGGCGTGGCGGTGTGGCGCCTGTGGCAGGCCCGCCACGGTGCCCGGCCGGCGGTGCTGGCTGGCCACAGCCTGGGCGAGTACACCGCCCTGGTCGCCGCCGGCGCGCTGAGCCTGCGCGATGGCGCCCATCTGGTACGCCTGCGTGGCCAGCTGATGCAGGACGCCGCCCCGGCGGGCGTCGGCGCGATGGCCGCCGTGCTCGGCGCCGAGGATGCCGTGGTTGCCGAGGTCTGCGAGCAGGCCGCCGGCAGCCAGGTGGTCGTGCCGGCGAATTTCAATTCCCCCGGCCAGATCGTCATCGGCGGCGACGCCGCGGCGGTCGACCGTGCCATCGCCCTGCTCGCCGAGCGCGGCGTGCGCAAGGCGGTGAAGCTGGCGGTGAGCGTGCCCTCGCACACCCCGTTGATGCGCGAAGCCGCCAACCGGCTGGCCGAGGCGATGGCCGGGCTGGACTGGCGCGCGCCGCAGCTGCCGGTGGTGCAGAACGTAGATGGCCAGGTGCACGACGGCGTGGCGGCGATCCGCCAGGCGCTGGTCGAACAGCTCTACCTGCCGGTGCAGTGGACCTCCTGCGTGCAGGCGCTGGCCGCGCGCGGCGTGACCCGCGTGGCCGAGTGCGGCCCGGGCAAGGTGCTGACCGGCCTGGTCAAGCGCATCGACAAGTCGCTCGATGGCCGCCCGCTGGCGACCCCGGCCGACTTCGAGGCCGCGCTGGCCGACTGGGCCGCCTGATCCACCGCGCGCGCCTGTGCGCGCGTCCGTGGCGTGGCGGCGTCCATTCCCTTTTGTTGCCTCCAACGAGGAAATCCAGATGAGCAAGCCCCTGCAGGGAGAAATCGCGCTGGTCACCGGCGCCAGCCGCGGCATCGGCGCGGCGATTGCCGACGAACTGGCCGCCCGGGGCGCCACGGTGATCGGCACCGCCACCTCGGCGTCCGGCGCGCAGGCGATCGGCGAGCGCCTGGCCGCCGCGGGCGGCCATGGCCGCGAGCTCAACGTCACCGACGCCGCTTCCATCGAGGCCCTGATCGAGGCGATCGCCAAGGAATTCGGCCCGGTGTCGATCCTGGTCAACAACGCCGGCATCACCCGCGACAACCTGCTGATGCGCATGAAGGACGAGGACTGGCAGGCCATCCTCGATACCAACCTGAGCAGCGTGTTCCGCACCAGCAAGGCGGTGATGCGCGGCATGATGAAGGCGCGCAAGGGCCGCATCATCAACATCGCCTCGGTGATCGGCGTGACCGGCAACGCGGGCCAGGCCAACTACGCGGCGGCCAAGGCCGGCATCATCGGTTTCTCCAAGTCGCTGGCCAAGGAAATCGGCTCGCGCGGCGTCACGGTGAACGTGGTGGCGCCGGGCTTCATCGATACCGACATGACGCGCGCGCTGCCGGAAGAGCAGCGCACCGCGCTGTTGGACCAGATCGCGCTGGGCCGCCTCGGCGAGCCGGCCGACATTGCCCGTGCGGTGGCGTTCCTGGCCGGTCCCGACGCCAGCTACATCACCGGCGAGACCCTGCACGTCAACGGCGGCATGTACATGCCCTGATCGAGGTGCAGCGCAGGGATGCGCTAAGTGGTTGAATCGCCGGGGTTTGCAGTGAAATGAATGCTCCGGCGGTTTCCACTACACTATCCAACGCGGCCATCGCACCCGATGGCGTTTTTTTGAACCACCACTACTCCATCTGGAGCGATATCCAATGAGCACCATCGAAGAACGCGTCAAGAAAATCGTCGTCGAACAGCTTGGCGTCAAGGAAGAGGAAGTCACCAACAGCGCATCGTTCGTCGATGACCTGGGTGCGGACTCGCTGGACACCGTCGAGCTGGTGATGGCGCTCGAAGAAGAGTTCGAGTGCGAGATTCCGGACGAAGAGGCCGAGAAGATCACCTCCGTCCAGCAGGCGATCGACTACGTCAAGGCTCACGTCAAGAGCTGATGCATCGATCCCGGAACGCGGGCGCCGGGCCTTTGGCCCCGCCCGGGTTCCCGCAGACATGGGGCCGCTCAAGCGGCCCCGTGTTTTAGGGTGCCGCGCACGCGGCTTCCGCAGTTTCCAGTGTCAATCCGCAAGGCATCGGGCAGGAGATCCACAATGAGTCGTCGTGTTGTCGTGACCGGCATGGGCATGGTGTCGCCGCTGGGCAATGACCTGGCCAGCAGCTGGGAGGGGATCGTCAACGGTCGCTCCGGCATCGGCCCGATCACCCATATTCCCGCCGAGCAGTTCACCACCCGCATCGCCGGCGAGATCCGCGATTTCGATCCCACCCTCTACGCGTCCGCCAAGGACGTGAAGAAGATGGACACCTTCATCCATTACGGCATCGGCGCCTCGTTCATGGCCATGGACGATGCCGGACTGGAAGTGACCGAGGCCAATGCCGAGCGCATCGGCGCCATCCTCGGTTCGGGCATCGGTGGCCTGTACGGCATCGAGGAACAGACGATCAAGTTCCACGAGGGCGGCGCGCGCAAGATCTCGCCGTTCTACGTGCCCAGCACCATCATCAACATGCTTCCCGGCCAGGTCAGCCTGATCAAGGGCATCAAGGGGCCGACGTTCTCGGCCGTCTCGGCCTGCGCCACCTCCAACCATTCCATCGGCACGGCGATGCGCATGATCCAGCACGGCGATGCCGACGTGATGCTGGCCGGCGGCGCCGAGCGCGGTTCCTCGCCGACCTCCATCGGCGGCTTCTGCTCGATGAAGGCCATGTCCACCCGCAACGACGAGCCGGCCAAGGCTTCGCGCCCGTGGGACAAGGACCGCGACGGCTTCGTGCTGGGCGACGGTGCCGGCGTGCTGGTGCTGGAGGAATACGAACACGCCAAGGCGCGCGGGGCGCGTATCTACGCCGAGCTGATCGGCTTCGGCGCCAGCTCCGACGCCTATCACATGACCGCCCCGAGCGAGGACGGCGAGGGCGCCGCGCGCAGCATGCTCGCCGCGATCCGCGACGCGAAGATCAACCCGGAAGACGTCGATTACCTCAACGCGCACGGCACCTCCACGCCGCTCGGCGACCTGGCCGAGACGCTGGCGATGAAGCGCGCGCTGGGTGACCACGCCTACAAGGCGATGGTCAGCTCCACCAAGTCGATGACCGGCCACCTGCTCGGCGCGGCCGGCGGCGTGGAGGCGATCTTCTCGGTGATGGCGATCCACGCCGGCATCATCCCGCCGACGATCAACCTCGACGAGCCGGGCGAAGGCTGCGACCTGGACTACGTGCCGAACGTGGCGCGCGAGAAGAAGATCGACGTGGCGATGTCCAACGGCTTCGGCTTCGGTGGCACCAACGGCACCTTGGTGTTCCGCCGCGTGTAAGGCTCCTGCGCGCGCCCGCGGGCGCGCGCTTCCCGCGCCGGTGACGGTGCGGCCCGATTCCCCGGCGGCGCGGCGAAGCCCGTCGCCTGTCCCGAGCGACTGACCATGCCGACGCTGCCGCTGGCCGCCGAGACCGACCTGCTGGCCCTGCATCGCCTGGCCCCGGCACGCTATCCCGCCCTGTTCGAATCCACCGCCCACGGCACCGCGCATGGGCGCTGGGATTTGCTGCTCGTGGCAGAAGGCGAACAACTGCAGCTCGGCACCGATGGCATCACCCGCGACGGCGAGGGCAAGGTGCTGGAAGGCGATTTCCTCGCGGTGCTCGATGCCGCCTGGTCACGCGCGCGCCAATCCCGGCGCGGGGACCCGGCGCTGCCGTTCGGCGGCGGCTGGGCGCTGCTGCTGGACTACGAACTGGCCGCGCAGGTCGAACCGGTGCTGCGCCTGCCGATGCGGGCCGACGGCCAGCCGGTGGCGCTGGCACTGCGCTGCCCGGCGGCGATCCTGCGCGACCGCCGCGATGGCCGCTGCATCGCCGTCGCCGAGGCGGGCCATGAAGGCCTGCTCGACGTGTTGGCCGCCGACATTGCCGCCACCCGCGCCCTGCCGCCGCTGCCGATCTGGCAGCCGCCGACCGCGCTGGTCGAAGACGAACCGACGCGTTTCACCGCCAACGTCGAGCGCGTGCTCGATTACCTGCGCGCCGGCGATGTCTTCCAGTCCAATATTTCACGCGCCTGGCAAGCCACCTTCGAGGTGGCGCCCACGCCGGCGGCCTTGTTCCAACGCCTGCGCGAGAACAACCCGGCGCCGTTTGCCGGCTTGTTCGTCGCCGCCGGTCGCGCGGTGGTGAGTTCCTCACCGGAACGCCTGGTGAGCGTGCAGGGCGAGCGGGTCGAAACACGGCCCATCGCCGGCACCCGTCCGCGCTTCCCCGGCGACGACGATGCCGCGCGCATCCGCGAGCTGGTCGGCCACCCCAAGGAGCGCGCCGAGCACGTCATGCTCATCGACCTGGAACGCAACGATCTCGGTCGCGTGTGCCGCGGTGGCACGGTCGAGGTCGACGAACTGATGACGGTGGAGAGCTACGCCCACGTCCATCACATCGTCAGCAACGTGCGCGGCCTGCTGCGCGAAGGGGTCACGCCGGGCGAGGTGATCGCCGCGGTGTTCCCCGGCGGCACCATCACCGGCTGCCCGAAGGTGCGCTGCATGCAGATCATCGCCGAGCTGGAAGGCGAGGCGCGCGGCGCCTATACCGGCGCCTTCGGCTGGCTCGGCAGCGATGGCGACATGGACCTCAACATCCTGATCCGCACCGCCGAGATCGCCGGTCACGGAGTGCGCTTCCGCACCGGCGCGGGCATCGTGGTGGACTCGCAGCCCGAACGCGAACTGGACGAGACCCGCGCCAAGGCCCGCGGCCTGCTGCGTGCCCTGGACGCGGTGTGATGGGCGTGCACGGGGCGTGGTTCGGGAATCGGGTCGCGCACGGTATCCTGCGCGACGCAGAAGAATGACCGAGGTGGCCGTGGCCGGGGCGAAACGTGGATGTCTGAGCATAGTGGCGGTACTGCTGGCGCTGGCCGTGCTGGCCGTGGGCGCCGCCGCCTGGCTGTGGCAGGACCACCAGCGCTTCGCCGACACCCCGGTGAGCGCGAGTGCGCCGAGCGTGGTGGTGGCGCCGGGTGATTCGGTGCGCGGCGTGCTGCGCAAGCTGCGCGCGGCCGGCGTGGACGCGGGACGTGACGTCAACTGGCTGCTGCTGGCGCGGCAGGTCGGCGCGGCGGGCCACATCAAGGTCGGCGAATACGCCCTGCAACCGCCGCTGAGTCCCCGCGAGCTGCTCACCCGCATGCGCGATGGTCGCGTCATCCAGTACCGCTTCACCTTGGTGGAAGGCTGGAACATCCGCCAGCTGCGCGCCGCGCTCAACGCCGCCACACCGCTGGAACATCTCACCGCCGACCTGGACGATGCCGCGCTGATGGCGAAGCTGGGCTTTGCCGGCCAACACCCGGAAGGCCGCTTCCTGCCAGAGACCTACCTGTACCAGCGTGGCGATACCGACCTGGACGTGCTGGCACGCGCGCACAAGGCTATGGACAGCGCGCTGGCCGAAGCATGGGCACGCCGCGCCGACGACCTGCCGCTGCGCAGCGCCGACGAGGCGCTGATCCTGGCCTCGATCATCGAGAAGGAAACCGCCCTGGCCGCCGAGCGCCCGCAGATCGCCGGCGTGTTCGCGCGCCGCCTGAAGCTGGGCATGAAACTGCAGACCGACCCGACGGTGATCTACGGCCTGGGGAGCAGCTACGACGGCAACATCCGCCGCCGCGACCTGGACACCGACACGCCATACAACACCTATACCCGCACCGGCCTGACCCCGACGCCCATCGCCATGCCCGGCCGCGCCGCGCTCGATGCCGCCGTGCGTCCCGCACCGGGGAACGCGCTGTACTTCGTGGCCGTCGGCGATGGCACCGGCGCGCACGTGTTCTCCGACGACTACGCCGGCCACACCGCCGCCGTCGCGCGGTACCTGCAGCGCCGCCGCGAATCGCAGGCGCAACCGCCGGTCACCCCGCCATGAGCCCGGCGCTGCTGCAGCATCCGCACTTCATCAGCCTGGAAGGCGGCGAGGGCGCGGGCAAGAGCACGGCGATCGGCGCCATCCGCGATTGCCTGCAGGCGCACGGCCACGAAGTCGTGCTGACGCGCGAACCCGGCGGCACCCCGCTGGCCGAGCGCATCCGCGAGTTGGTGCTCAACCACACCCCGGCGCTCCCGGTCACCGAGCCGCTGGCCGCCGAGGCCGAATTGCTGCTGGTGTTCGCCGCGCGCGCGCAGCACGTGCGCGAGGTGATTCGCCCGGCGCTGCAACGCGGCGCGTTCGTGGTCAGCGACCGCTTCACCGATTCCAGTTATGCCTACCAGGGCGAGGGCCGCGGCCTGGACCCGGCGTGGATCGCCGACCTGGAGCGGCGCGTGGTCGGCCTGCAGCCGGGCCTGACCCTGCTGCTCGACCTGGACGTCGGCATCGGCCGCGCGCGCACCACCGGCCGTGACCTGTGGCCGGACCGCATCGAGAGCGAACACGACGATTTCTTCCAGCGCGTGCGTGCCGGCTTCCGTGCCCGCGCGCAGGCGCAGCCCGAGCGCATCAAGGTGATCGACGCCAACCAGCCGCCGATGGGCGTGGCGGCCGAAGTGGCGCGTGCCGTGGCCGTGTTCATCGGGGACACCGAGGCATGAGCGAGCAGACGAGCTTCGCGCCCTGGCAGCAGCGCGCCTACGACCAGACCGTGGCGGCGCTGGATGCAGGCCGCCTGGGCCACGGCCTGCTGATCTGCGGTCCTGCCGGGCTGGGCAAGCATGCGTTGGCGATGCGCCTGGCCATCCACGTGCTGGGGCAGGGGCCGGATGCGGCGGCACGCGCGCGCAGCGCGCAGTTGATCGCCGCCGGTACGCACCCGGACCTGCATGTGGTCTCGTTCATCCCCAACCGCACCGGCGACAAGCTGCGCACCGAGATCATCATCGAGCAGATCCGCGAGGTCTCGCAGAAGCTCGCGCTCACCCCGCAGTACGGCGTGGCGCAGGTGGTGATCATCGACCCGGCCGATGCCATCAACCGGGCTGCGTGCAACGCGTTGCTGAAGACGCTCGAAGAACCCTCGCCCGGCCGTTACCTGTGGCTGCTCAGTGCCGAACCGGCACGCCTGCCGGCGACGATCCGCAGCCGCTGCCAGCGCCTGGAGCTGAAGCTTCCGCCCCGGCAGGAAGCCTTGGACTGGCTACGCACGCAGGGCTTCGCGGCCGCGGCGGCCGAGGAAGCGCTCGACGCGGCGCGTGGCCATCCGGGGCTTGCCGCGCAATGGTTGCGCGACGACGGCCTGGCACTGCGCCGCCAGGTCGCCGCCGACATGGAACAACTGGCGGCCGGCCGTGCCGGGGCGGTGGAACTGGCCTCGCGCTGGACCGGCGACGAACACGCCGACGCGCGCCTGCGCCATGCCGCCGACCTGGTACTGGCGCAGGCTTCCGGCTTGACCGAGCCGGCGCGATTGCACAAGCTGGCTACCTGGTTCGACGCCGCCAATCGCACCCGCGACCTGTTGCGCACCACGGTGCGTGCCGACCTGGCGGTGACCGAACTGTTGCTTGCCTGGCGCGATGGGGATCGGCCAGTACGTAAAGGGGAGACACGATGAGTGCAACAAACGCGCGTCAGGGCATCCTGTCGCTGGCGGTGAAGGACAAGGCGGCGCTGTACAGCGCCTACATGCCGTTCGTGAAGAACGGCGGCATTTTCGTCCCGACCCCTAAGCGCTATTTCCTCGGCGACGAGGTGTTCCTGCTGCTGACGTTGCCCGAATCCAGCGAACGCCTGCCGGTGGCCGGCAAGGTGATCTGGGCCACGCCGGCCGGCGCGCAGGGCAACCGCGCGGCGGGCATCGGCGTGCAGCTGGCCGATGGCCCCGAGGGCGAGGCGGTGCGCAACCGTATCGAGACCCTGCTGGCGGGCCTGCTGAGTTCGGACAAACCCACGCACACGATGTGAGCGAACACGTCGCGACGCCTTGACGCCTTTGCGCGACCCCCTATAATGGGCGGCTCGCGACATCGGGCGGTTAGCTCAGCGGTAGAGCATTGCCTTCACACGGCAAGGGTCGCAGGTTCGATCCCTGCACCGCCCACCATCGTTGCGAAAGAAGAGCCGGCCCGAGGGCCGGCTTTTTCGTGGCCGGCCACCGGGAGGGCGGCAGGCCACTTTATCGTTCGCCCGTGGTTCCACCGCATCCGCGCTCTGCGCAAGGACGATCCATGAATCCTGCCACCATGCTGGGGTTCGCCTTCCCGCCATTGGCCCTCTTGCTGGGCCACCTGTTCCTTCGCCTGTTCCATCCACGCCTGCGCAACATGCCGCTGGGCACGGGCGTGGCTTGCCTGCTGGTCGGTGCGGTGGGCGCCTGGGCGGTCATCGGCGATGTCTCGGCCGGCGTGGTGCATTACCGCACGCGCGCGCTGGGCGGTTTCGAGGCCAGCGCGGCGCGTTCGCCGTGGGTGTTCTGGGACGAGATCGTGCTGCTGTACGCGTTGTCGCTGGGCGTGGCATCGTTCGGCGTGGCGGTGCTGGGGCGGGCGTGGCGGCGTGCGCGCAGGCGGTGAACGAATCCAACTCGGGGGAGGGAGTGGCATGCAGTGCAGGGAACAGGTCGAAGTCGAGTTCACTCCGGTGACCGGGGATTTCATCCGGGCCAGTTGGGCCATCGTGCGGGTCTCGCCCGGCCAGTGGCTCATCCACTTTTTTCCGCCGCTCGTCGGTATCGTGCTGCTGGGGGTACTTGCCTGGTCACCGTTGCCGGTCAAGCTGCACCACCTGTTGCTGGGCGTGGCGCTGGTCGTGATGGTGCCTGCGCTGTTGGCCTGGAACCTGTGGCGCGTGCGTTCGCAGTGCCGGCGCTTGTGCCCGATGCGCTATCGCTTTGCGGCCGAAGGGCTGGAGATCGCCAATCGCCAGGAGCAACTCCAGCAGCAATGGCGTGCGATCCGGCGCGTGCGCCTGGACCAGGGCCTGATGCTGCTTTACTTCGGCCGCATTACCGCGCACTGCGTTCCGTTGCGTCTGCTGGATGCCCCGCAACGCGCGGCGATCCTCGGATGGGCCGAGGCGGCAGGCGTGCGCGTGCCGCGCTGAATGATCCTGCGTCCGCGCGCCTGCCCCGGCGCGCTAGGACGATGATTGCGCCAGCGCCGCCAGCTCGGCGCGCAGCGTCTTCCTCTCGGGAATATCCGGCAGCCTGCGCAACAGCCGATCCAGCACATGCAGGTCCTGCTCGCGCCCCAGCACATCGCTGAGCTTGTGCAGCGCTTTTGACTTCGGGGCGCCGGGCGTCTTCGCGCCGCCGCTGCGGATCCTCGGCATCGCCTCCACCTGCATGCGCAGCCGCCGCACCTTGCGTCGCCAGCTATGCAGATGCTCCACGTCCGGATGCTTGCCCGCGCGGCGTGCCGCGCGCTCCACGCGCTGGCGCTGGCGTTGCAGTCCCTCCCGCACCTGCTTGCCGGTCAGTTCCGCCCAAGGCAACTGGTCGAGGTAATGTTGCGCGCCTTCCACGGTCGCTGCGCGGCGCATGAAGCCGGGATCCATCTGCAACTCGTGGGCGACCAGCACCGCCGAACGCTCGCGCAATGCGTCCACGACCGGCCGCCACAGCTTGGGCGAAGTCTGCTTGCCGACCTCGCGCGCTGTCTCGATGGCGGCATGTGCATCGCGCAATCGCGAAAGTCCGTCACCGACGCGCTGCAGGATGCGGTCGGCCGGGCCGACATCGAAGGGGGCCTCGCCATCCTCGGCCAACGCCAGCAGCGCACGCGTGCGGCGGATCGCCTTGCGCGCCTCGTGTACGCGGGTATGCACGGCCTTCCTGCCGAGCAGCGCCTGCACGATCGCGCGGCATTCGGCATTCACCAGTTTGCCTAGGGCCTGGCCATTCGAGTGCCTGGGCATGGGGGCAGGGGCCTGGGGTGGGAAGCCGATCCTAGCGCAGGCGGGTGAAACGGGCAGGAGCGGATCAACGCACCGTCGGCGGGCGTGCGGCCTGCAGGTCTGCGCCGCAGTGGCGGCAGGTGGTGGGTGCCGTTTGCCCATCCATCGGGAAATGGTTGCCACCGCAGGCGTCGCAGAAGCGCGTCATCGCCAGGCTGCGGCGCGTGCCGATCACCACCACGCCCAACGCGAGTGCGAAAACGTACCAGGGCGCGCCCATCGCCCAGACCACGCCGAGGAACAGCGCGTCGGCGCCCAGCATCAGGGTGATCCACACGCGGCGCTTGCGCCGTGCGTTGCGCTGGTAGCGAAAGAACGGCAACACCGCCAAGCCGATCCCCACCCACAGCGCGAACAGCCAGGGCATCAGGTCGTCGAGTGAGAGGTGGGGCGAGGGGAGCATGGCGAGGCCTGCGGAACGTGCGCGCAGCTTACGAGCGCGGGCTCGTGGCCGGCAAACCTCAGCCCGGCGCTTCGTCCGCGCCACCCGGTGGCAGCCCGGTATAGCGCGCACGCGGCCGGATCAACGTGCCCAGCGCCTGCTGCTCCTGCGCGTGCGCCAGCCAGCCGGCCAGGCGCCCGGCCGCGAACAGCACCAGCGCCGGCGCGGCAGGCAGGTCATGCACGAAACACAGGGCCGCGAGCAGGCCGTCGATGTTCGGATGCTGGCCGCTGGCTTCTTCCGCGGCGGCGATCACCGTTTCGACATGCGCCATCGCCGGCGCATCGCCGCGCCGTTCGCGCAGCATGCGCAGCACTTCGGCGCCGCGCGGATCACCCTGCGGATACAGCACGTGACCGAAGCCGGGCAGGTCTTCGCCGCGTTGCCAGCGCGAAGCGATGAAGCCGGCCGGATCGCCACTGTCCAGCGCGTCGCGCAGCAGCGCATAGGCGCGCATCGTGGCGCCGCCATGGCGCGGGCCGGACAACGCCGATAGGCCCGCGCATACCGTCGCATGCAGGTGCGCCCCCGTGGAGGCGACCACGCGCGCGGCGAACGCCGACACGTTGAGCTCGTGGTCGGCGCACAGCACCAGCGCGGCACGGACGAGCTCGGCGAAATCCGCATCGCCGGGGCGCCATGCATCGCCCAGCAACTCGTGCACCGGGCGCGCATCGGGCGCACGCGCCACCAGCAGTGCCGCGTTGTGGCGCAACAGCGTGGCGGCAATCTCGCGCCGCACCGGCAGCGCGGGGTTGAAGGCCTGGCGCACGTCCAACGCCAGCAGCGGAATGCAGGCCAGGGCGCGCTCGATGGGCGGCAAGCTGGCATCGCTTGCCACGTCCTGCACGCGCTGCGGCCACGCGGTGGCGAACGGCGCGGCAAACGGGTCCTGCTCGCCGCAGTCCCACAGCAGGCGCGCGATGTCCTCCAGCGTGGCGCCGGCGCGCACCGCGGCCACGGCGGACTGCCCCCGGTAGTAGGGCGAGTCGGGCCGGATCAGCGAGATGCGTGTCTCCAGCACCGGCAACCCGCGGTCCAGGCTTTGCGCCGCACCGCGCGCCGCGCCGCGGCCGGCCCGCTTGCGCTGGGCCAGCCGTTCGACCTCCGCGCGCAGGTACACGCGGCTGCGGTGGTCCGGGCCGGGCCGGGAGCTCAGCAGTCCCCGGCTCACATAGGCGTACAGCGTGGCGGTGCTGATGCCGAGCAGGCGGCAGGCCTCGGCGGCGGTGACCAGTTCGTTGTCGTGGGCAGGCATCATGGATAGGTTGATTTATTGAATCAAGATTGATCAACCGGACTGATGGTGCCAGATTGCACGCCATCGCGAAACGGCCCCGCCGGGGCCGCCGTCCGTCACCAGGAGCCCCCTTCATGAGCGTTTCTTCCGCCGGCGCCCGCTTCCGCGCCGCCCTGGCCGCCGAGTCCCCGCTGCAGGTCATCGGCGCCCTCAACGCCAACCATGCGCTGCTGGCCCAGCGCGCCGGCTACCGGGCGATCTACCTCTCCGGCGGCGGCGTGGCGGCCGGCTCGCTGGGCCTGCCGGACCTGGGCATCAACACGCTGGAAGACGTGCTCATCGACGTGCGCCGCATCACCGACGTATGCGACCTGCCGCTGCTGGTGGACATCGACACGGGCTTCGGCCCCAGCGCGTTCAACATCGAGCGCACCATCAAGTCGCTGATCAAGGCCGGCGCGGCCGCCTGCCACATCGAGGACCAGGTCGGCGCCAAACGCTGCGGCCACCGTCCGGGCAAGGAGATCGTGTCCAAGGACGAGATGGTCGACCGGGTGAAGGCTGCCGCCGATGCCAAGACCGATGCGGATTTCTTCCTGATCGCGCGTACCGACGCCATCCAGGTGGACGGCGTGGACGCGGCGATCGAACGCGCCATCGCCTGCGTGGAAGCCGGCGCGGACGGCATCTTCGCCGAAGCGGCTTACGACCTGGAGACGTACCGCAAGTTCGTCGACGCAGTGAAGGTGCCGGTGCTGGCCAACATCACCGAATTCGGCAAGACGCCGCTCTTCAGCCGCGATGAACTGGCCTCGGCCGGCGTGGCGATCCAGCTGTTCCCGCTCTCCGCGTTCCGCGCGGCCAACAAGGCCGCCGAGAACGTCTACGCCGCGATCCGCCGTGACGGCCATCAGCGCAACGTGGTGGACACCATGCAGACGCGCGAGGAGCTGTACGAGCGCATCGGCTACCACGCCTTCGAGCAGCGCCTGGACGCGCTGTTCAGCGGCAAGGCCGGCTGAGCCACGCCCGCTGTTTCCCTCATTCCGCAAGCACGCATTCCCCGGGAGTACCGACATGTCCGAGCAAGCCACCACCGCCGCCGGCTTCAAGCCGAAGAAGTCCGTTGCCCTGTCCGGCACCGCCGCCGGCAACACCGCGCTGTGCACCGTCGGCCGCAGCGGCAACGACCTGCATTACCGCGGCTACGACATCCTCGACCTGGCCAACACCAGCGAGTTCGAGGAAATTGCCTACCTGCTGGTGCACGGCAAGCTGCCCAACCGCGCCGAGCTGGCCTTCTACAAGCGCAAGCTCAAGGCGCTGCGCGGCATCCCCGCCGCGGTGCAGGACGCGCTGGAGACGCTGCCGCCGTCGGCCCACCCGATGGACGTGATGCGCACCGGCGTGTCCGTGCTCGGCTGCGTGCAGCCGGAGAAGGACGACCACAACCACCCCGGCGCGCGCGACATCGCCGACAAGCTGATGGCCTGCCTGGGTTCGATGCTGCTGTACTGGTACCACTTCAGCCACAACGGCGTGCGCATCGACGTGGAGACCGACGACGATTCGATCGGCGGCCACTTCCTGCACCTGCTGCATGGCGAGAAGCCGCGTGATTCCTGGGTGCAGGCGATGCACACCAGCCTGATCCTCTACGCCGAGCACGAGTTCAACGCCTCCACCTTCACCTGCCGGGTCATCGCCGGCACCGGCAGCGACATGTACAGCTGCATCGCCGGTGGCATCGGTGCGCTGCGCGGTCCCAAGCACGGTGGCGCCAACGAGGTGGCCTTCGAAGTGCAGAAGCGCTACGAAACCCCGGACGAGGCCGAGGAAGACATCAAGGCGCGCGTGGAGCGCAAGGAAGTGGTGATCGGCTTCGGCCACCCGGTCTATACCGTGTCCGATCCGCGCAACAAGGTCATCAAGGAAGTGGCGCGCCAGCTCTCTGAGGAGGAGAAGCACACCAAGATGTACGACATCGCCGAGCGCCTGGAAACGGTGATGTGGGACATCAAGAAGATGTTCCCGAACCTGGACTGGTTCAGTGCGGTGAGCTACCACATGATGGGCGTGCCGACGGCGATGTTCACCCCGCTGTTCGTCATCGCGCGTACCGCCGGCTGGAGCGCGCACGTCATCGAGCAGCGCATCGACGGCAAGATCATCCGCCCCTCGGCGAACTACACCGGCCCGGAAGACCGCCCGTTCGTGCCGCTGGACAAGCGCGGCTGATGCCCCGGCGGCGGCCACGTGCCGCCGCCATCTCCCGCAGGACGCCCCACCGCCACGCATCGCGCAGCCGACCATGAACCTCCATCACCGCAAGCCCCTGCCCGGTACCGGGCTCGAATACTTCGACGCCCGTTCCGTGGTCGACGCCATCGCCCCCGGCGCTTACGCCGGCCTGCCATACACCTCGCGCGTGCTCGCCGAGAACCTGGTGCGGCGCTGCGATCCGGCCACGCTGGAAGCCTCGCTGCGCCAGCTCATCGAGCGCCGCCGCGACTTGGATTTCCCGTGGTTTCCCGCACGCGTGGTGTGCCACGACATCCTCGGCCAGACCGCGCTGGTGGACCTGGCGGGCCTGCGCGACGCCATCGCCGATGCCGGCGGCGACCCGGCCAAGGTCAACCCGGTGGTGCCGGTGCAGTTGATCGTGGACCACTCTCTGGCGGTGGAATGCGGCGGCTACATGCCCGATGCGTTCGCGAAGAACCGCGCCATCGAAGACCGCCGCAACGAGGACCGCTTCCACTTCATCGACTGGACCAAACTGGCGTTCGAGAACGTGGACGTGATTCCGCCGGGCAACGGGATCATGCACCAGATCAACCTGGAGAAGATGTCGCCGGTGATCTACCAGCAGGAGGGCGTCGCCTTCCCGGATACCTGCGTGGGTACCGACAGCCACACCCCGCATGTCGATGCGCTGGGCGTGATCGCGATTGGCGTGGGCGGGCTGGAAGCGGAGAACGTCATGCTGGGCCGCGCTTCGTGGATGCGCCTGCCGGACATCATTGGCGTCGAACTCAGCGGCCGCCCGCAGCCGGGCATCACCTGCACCGACATCGTGCTGGCGCTCACCGAATTCCTGCGCAAGCAGAAGGTGGTCGGAGCGTACCTGGAATTCTTCGGCGAGGGCGCCGCGGCGTTGACCATCGGCGACCGCGCGACCATCTCCAACATGTGCCCGGAGTACGGCGCCACCGCGGCGATGTTCTTCATCGACGGGCAGACGCTGGACTACCTGCGCCTGACCGGCCGCGAGGAAGCGCAGGTCCAGCTGGTGGAGACCTACGCCAGGACCGCCGGGCTGTGGGCCGATGACCTGAAGACCGCGCAGTACGAGCGCACGCTGCAGTTCGACCTGTCCAGCGTGGTGCGCAACATGGCCGGCCCGTCGAACCCGCATGCGCGGCTGGCGACGACCGACCTGGCGCAGCGCGGCATCGCCACCGGCCTGGAGCAGGCGCGCGCGCAGGAAGCGCAGGGCCTGATGCCCGATGGCGCGGTGATCATCGCCGCCATTACCAGTTGCACGAATACCTCCAACCCGCGCAACGTCATCGCCGCCGGCTTGCTGGCGCGCAACGCCAACCGGCTGGGACTGCATCGCAAGCCGTGGGTGAAGACGTCGCTGGCGCCGGGTTCGCGCGCCGTGGCGCTGTACCTGGAAGAGGCCGGGCTGACGCATGAGCTGGAACAGCTCGGCTTCGGCGTGGTCGCCTTCGCCTGTACCACCTGCAACGGCATGTCCGGCGCGCTGGAGCCGGCGATCGAGCGGGAGATCATCGAGCGCGACCTGTACGCGACCGCCGTACTCTCCGGCAACCGCAATTTCGACGGCCGCATCCATCCCTACGCCAAGCAGGCCTTCCTGGCCTCGCCGCCGCTGGTGGTGGCCTATGCCATCGCCGGCACCATCCGCTTCGATATCGAGAAGGACGTGCTCGCGGTGGTGGATGGCAAGGAAATCCGCCTGAAAGACCTGTGGCCGAGCGACGAGGAGATCGACGCAGTGGTGCGCGCGTCGGTGAAGCCCGAGCAGTTCCGCCAGGTCTACACGCCGATGTTCGCCCGCCACGGCGGCCATGCCGCGCGCGTGGCCCCGCTGTACGACTGGCGCCCGCAGAGCACCTACATCCGCCGCCCGCCGTATTGGGAGGGCGCGCTGGCGGGCACGCGCACGCTGAAGGGCATGCGCCCGCTGGCGCTGCTCGGCGACAACATCACCACCGACCATCTTTCGCCCTCCAACGCCATCATGGCCAACAGCGCGGCTGGCGAATACCTCGCGCACATGGGCGTGCCGGAAGAGGACTTCAACTCCTACGCCACCCATCGCGGCGACCATCTCACCGCGCAGCGCGCCACCTTCGCCAACCCGAAGCTGTTCAACGAAATGGTGCGCACGCCCGATGGCGAGGTGAAGCAGGGTTCGCTGGCGCGCGTGGAGCCGGAAGGGCGGGTGATGCGCATGTGGGAGGCCATCGAGACCTACATGGCGCGCAAGCAGCCGCTGATCATCATCGCCGGTGCCGACTACGGCCAGGGTTCCTCGCGCGACTGGGCCGCCAAGGGCGTGCGCCTGGCCGGCGTGGAGGCGATCGTGGCCGAGGGCTTCGAGCGCATCCACCGCACCAACCTGATCGGCATGGGCGTGCTGCCGCTCGAGTTCAAGCCGGGCACGGACCGCAAGACCTTGGGCCTGGACGGCACGGAAACCTTCGACGTGGTCGGCCTGCGCCGCCCGCGCGCCGAGCTGACCCTGGTGGTGCATCGCCAGGACGGCAGCGTGGTCGAGGTGCCGGTGACCTGCCGCCTGGACAGCGACGAGGAAGTCTCCATCTACGAAGCGGGCGGCGTGCTACAGCGCTTTGCCCAGGATTTCCTCGACGCGTCGAAAGCCGCCTGATTCGTTCGTCGGTGTCATCAGGCGCGTGCGATGCTGCCCGCGCCGTTTCCCGACACCAGGAGATCGACCATGAGCCACGACAAGACCGGTACCGTCCGCCTGCACCGCGTGCTGCGTGCCCCCGCCGAGCGCATCTACCGCGCCTTCCTTGACCCGGACGCGATGACCAAGTGGCTGCCGCCGCACGGTTTCACAGGCAAGGTGCACGAGATCGACGCGCGCGTGGGCGGCAGGTACCGCATGTCCTTCACCAACCTTGGGACCGGGTCGAGCCATTCGTTCGGCGGTACCTACCTGGAACTGGTGCCGGGCGAGCTGATCCGCCACACCGACGCCTTCGAAGACCCGAACATGCCCGGTGAAATGATCACCACCGTGAAGCTGCGCACCGTCGCCTGCGGCACCGAACTGGATATCGTCCAGGAAGGCATCCCGGCGCAGATCCCGGTCGAGTTCTGCTACCTCGGCTGGCAGGAGTCGCTGACCCTGCTTGCCCAGCTGGTCGAACCCGAGATTCCCGACAACCCTTGAGCCACGCCACAGGAACGCCCATGCCGTCCGTCCCGCAGATCCGCATTCCCGCCACCTACATGCGTGGTGGCACCAGCAAGGGCGTGTTCTTCCGCCTGGACGACCTGCCCGAGCGAGCGCGCGTGCCCGGCAAGGCGCGCGATGCGCTGCTGCAGCGGGTGATCGGCAGCCCCGACCCGTACGCCAAGCAGATCGACGGCATGGGCGGTGCGACCTCGAGCACCAGCAAGACGGTGCTCGTCTCGCGCAGCGAACGCGCCGGGCATGACGTGGACTACCTGTTCGGCCAGGTCGCCATCGACAGCGATTTCGTCGACTGGAGCGGCAACTGCGGCAATCTCTCGGCAGCGGTGGGGCCGTTCGCGATCGCCGCCGGGCTGGTGGATGCCGCCAGGTTGCCGCGCGATGGCATGGCCACCGTGCGCATCTGGCAGGAGAACATCGGCAAGACCATCGTCGCGCATGTGCCCATGACCGACGGCCAGGTGCAGGAAACCGGCGATTTCGAACTGGACGGGGTGACCTTCCCGGCCGCCGAAGTGCAGCTGGAGTTCCTCGACCCCGCCGACGATGGCGAGGAGGGTGGGGCGATGTTCCCGACCGGTCGCGTCGTCGACACGCTCGACGTGCCGGGCGTGGGCAGCTTCCAGGCCACGCTGATCAATGCCGGCATTCCCACCCTCTTCCTCGATGCCGCCGCGCTGGGTTACACCGGCAGCGAACTGCAGGAAGCGATCAACGGCGACCCCGCCGCGCTGGCGCGCCTGGAGACGATTCGCGCGCATGGCGCGGTGAAGATGGGGTTGATCGCACATCCAGACGAGGCAGCCCGGCGCCAGCACACGCCGAAGGTGGCGTTCGTCGCGCCGCCGGCGACGTATGTCGCGTCCAGCGGCAAGCAGGTGGACGCCGGTGACATCGACCTGCGCGTGCGCGCGATGTCGATGGGCAAGCTGCACCACGCGATGATGGGCACGGCGGCGGTGGCGATCGGTACCGCCGCGGCGATTCCCGGCACGCTGGTGAACCTGGCGGCCGGCGGCGGCGAACGTGGCGCGGTGCGCTTCGGGCATCCCTCCGGCACGCTGCGCGTTGGCGCGGAAGCCGCGCAGGTGGATGGCCAGTGGGTGGTCACCAAGGCAGTGATGAGCCGCAGTGCCCGCGTGCTCATGGAAGGCTGGGTGCGCGTGCCGGGCGACAGCTTCTGATCGCGATGCCCGGTGCTAAGGTGGGCGCTTTCGCGCGCGAGCCCGTGCCCGCATGTCATTGAAACGCGCCTTTGCCCTGGGTGCCTTGTTGTTGTGGGTGCCGCTGGCGTTGGCCGCGTTGGTGTCCGGCAGCGAGTGGCTGGGCGCCGAGCTGCCCGGCGGTGTTCCGCTGGGCAACCTGCTGGCCGCCTCGATCCTGTTCGCACCCGCGCTGGCGGGCTGGCTGGCGGCCAGGCCACGCACCCGGCAACGCCTGTGGGCCACGATGACGTTCGTGGCGGCGCTGGCGTGGTTGCCGGTGTCGATGCTGCTGGCGGGGAACGTGGCGCTGAACTTCCACGGCGAACGTGGCGCGGCGTGGCTGGGCTTCAGCGCGGTGGTGGTCGTCGCGGTGGGCGTGTCGCTGTTGTGGGCGCTGGTGGCGGGGTTGCGGGGTCGCGGCTGAAGCCGCTCCTACAAGGCGGTGGCGTGTCCTGCC
>JAEWJB010000143.1 GCA_023386795.1 Pseudomonadota bacterium | reverse complement strand
GCCGCACCAGAGGCGCCGCACCCGAAGCGCCGCACCTCCAAGCCAGCGCAAATCCAGCAGACCCCTCGCAACGCAACACCCACATCCCCCATTGGATTGTTCGCAAAGCCAAGCACGCGAGCGATTCCTAACATGCCTGACCCCGGCGTCCCAGCGCCTCACTGTCCAAGGTCATCCCATGTTCCGCCCTCTCTTCCTGCTTGGCGTACTCGGCGCGGCGCCGTTGCCGCTGCTCGCGCAATCCAGCGGCGAAAGCCTCGCCAATACCACCTGGGTGCTGTGCGAACGCGCGCAAACCGGCGAAGGACAAACCCGCGATGCACTGGTGTTCGACGCCGACGGCACCGGCCGCGTGATCCGTGCCCAGGGCAACGTCGCCTTCCGCTACCAGCGCAACGCAAACGCCATCACCCTGAGCCCGCCGGGCGCCAGGCAAGCGGTCATGCTGGACATGGAAACAGGCGGCGAGCGCATGCTGCTGCGCGCGCCGGATGGCCGGCCGGTCGCCAGCTACGCACGGCAGGGCAGCGCGGCCATGGGCCGCTGCACCGCGCGATGAAACCCCGGCGGCGTCCCGCGCGGACGCCGCCTCGTGCCCGTCAGGCGGTTACCTTCTCCAGGATGCGCTTGCCCTCGGCCTGCATTTCCACTTCGGCCTCGTCCACGTGCGCGGCGTCTTCCTGCGCCTGCCGTGCCTGCGCCGCGGCCAGCTTCGCCGCCGGGCACTGCGCCATCATGTAGTTCGCATCGAAGTTGAGCTTGTCGACCAGGAAGTCGACGAAGGCGCGCACCTTCGGCGATACCAGCCGACCACCGGCGAACACCGCGTTGAAATCCACTTCCGGTCCCGTCCAGCCGGCCAGTACGCGTCGCACCATGCCCGACTCGATGAACGGCTTGGCCATCACGTCGCCGGTCAGCATCAGCCCTTCGCCGCACAGCAGCGCCCCGTTGAGCGCCGAAGGATCGTTGGCCACCATCAGCGGGCTCACCGCGAAATCGCGCAGCTCGGTACCATCGGTCAGCGACCAGAAGAAGCGGTTGTTGCTCACCGTGTTGGTACGGCTCTTACGCATCGCCAGCGTGCGGTGGAACTGCAACTCGTCCGGATGCAGCGGCTCGCCATAGCGCTCGATGTAGGCCGGGCTGGCGAACACCTGCGTACGCAGGCTGCCGAGCTTGCGCGCCACCAGGTTGGAGTCGGGCAGCGAACCCACGCGCAATGCCAGATCCGCCTCGCCGGCGATCAAGTCCAGCTTCTCGTTGCCCAGGTGCATGTCCAGCTGGATTTCCGGGTACAGCGCATGGAATTCGCCCAGCAACGGCGCGATCCACGTGATGCCGATGGAGTAGGGCACGGTGAAGCGCAGCCAGCCACGCGGACCGGACTGCAACTGGCCCACCGCGCTTTCGGCTTCTTCCAGTTCGCGCGCGATGCGCTGGCAATGTTCGTGGTACACCGAACCGGCCTCGGTGAGGCCGATGCGGCGCGTGGTCCGGTGCAGCAGGCGCGCGCCGAGGCGCTGCTCCAGCTCCTGCACCTTGCGGCTGACGGTGGTCTTGGGCAGGCCGAGCGCGTTGGCGGCGGCGATGAAACTGCCCTGTTCGACCACCTTGACGAAGATCAGGGTGTCGTTGAGATCGCGGGTCATGCGGGGGACTCCGGGATGGGGGGGCGGGGAGGGGGCAACGGATTAGACCGTCTCCGGGACGATTATTCCCCTAAATCCGGACTAATCAAGTGCGGCTTCGGGGCGTAACTTGGCGCCCATTCCAGAACCCCCCGAGGTGCGCCATGTGGCTGCGTCGTCTATTCGGCTTGCCGCCTTCCCGCAAAGAAGCGCTGGAAGGCGCCTTTGATCCCGTCACCCTCAACGTGAATGCGCGTGTGCCGCAGGCTTTTCGCGAATTCACCCCGCCGCCGCAACGCCAGGGCGGCGGCCAGTTCCGGTTGGCCGCGCGCCGCGATGGCCGGCTGGGCTCGATTCGAATTGTCCCGATTCCGGGAGTAAAAGTCCCATGAGCGGGATGCTCCAGCCGGAAGTGCTGGTCCTCGGCGGCACCGGCACGGTGGGCGGCGGCGTGATCGCCGCGCTGCTCGAAGCCGGCAGCCGCGTGCTGGCCGTGGGCCGCAGCGCCGAGCGCCTGAAGGCGCTGCGTCATCGCTTCGGCGATGCACCCGGTCTGGACACCTTGGTCGGCTCGGTGGCCGACGACGCCGGCGCTGAAGCCCTGGCTGCGCGCATCGCCGAGCGCGAGCATCCGCTCAGCGCGGTGGTGGCCAGCCTCGGCAGCCCGCTGAGCAGTGGTCGCATGATCGACCGCCCGGCCTCCCAGCTGCTGCGCCGGCTGCAGCGCGACCTGCTGCCGCACCTGGCCGCCGCGCGCCACCTGCTGCCGCTGCTGGCCGATCTGGGCGGGCGCTACGTATTGGTAGGAAGCCCGTGCGCGCTTCGGCCGTGGGCCGGCCATGGCGAAGCCTCGGTCACCGGCTCGGCCACGCGGATGCTCGCCCAGGTGCTGCACGAGGAGGCCCAGCCGCTGGGCGTGCGCGTGCAACTGCTGCAGGTCGAAGAACCGGTCTGTGATCCGTCGAACAAGCGACAGGCCTGCGCGGAATGGTTCAGCCCCCTGG
The DNA here is from genome assembly GCA_023386795.1 of Pseudomonadota bacterium. GTDB lineage: Bacteria > Pseudomonadota > Gammaproteobacteria > Xanthomonadales > Xanthomonadaceae > Stenotrophomonas_A. The sequence goes on along the minus strand of JAEWJB010000143.1, from coordinate 13,605 downwards.
CAGTGGGCCGCTGCGCGGTGTCGCTGCTCGCCGGGCGTGGCCAACCCGGGCAGGTGATCGTCAGTACCGACAAGAAACTCGCTTCGCAACCGGTCGCAGGAAAGCTGGCCGGTATTCCCTTCCCCCTCTCCCTCCACGAGGTTTCCCCATGAACACGAACGCCACCCCGTTCCTGTCTTCCTTCCGCGCCCCGTTGCGCAACGCCCTGGCCGCGGCAGTGTTCGCCGCGGTGCTGGCCGGGTGCGGCTCGCAGGCCGCCGAGCAGGGCGCGCCGCCGCCGCCCGCCGTCGGTGCCGCGCCGGTGCTGGTCAAGCAGGTCTCGCAGTGGGACGAATTCACCGGCCGCATCGAGCCGGTGGAGAGCGTGGAGCTGCGCCCGCGCGTGTCCGGCTACATCGACAAGGTCAATTACGCCGAAGGCCAGGAAGTGAAGAAGGGCGATGTGCTCTTCACCATCGACGACCGCAGCTACAAGGCCGAGTTGAACCGTGCCCAGGCCGCACTGGTGCGCGCCCGCAGCCAGTCCGAACTCGGCCGCAGCGAGGCTTCGCGTGCCCGCAAGCTGGCCGACCAGCAGGCGATTTCCACCGAGAGCTGGGAGCAGCGTAAGGCCGCCGCCGACCAGGCCGTGGCCGATGTGCTGGCCGCCGAAGCCGCGGTGGAAACCGCGCGGCTCAACCTCGACTGGACCCGCGTGCGCTCGCCGATCGATGGCCGGGCAGGGCGCGCGCTGGTCACCGCGGGCAACCTGGTCAGCGCCGGCGATGCCGCCAGCGTGCTGACCACGGTGGTGTCGCAGGACAAGGTCTTCGTCTACTTCGACGCCGACGAGGCCACCTTCCTGCGTTACAGCCAGATGGCCCGCAGCGGTGAGCGCCCGAGCGAGCGCGACGGCCAGCTGCCGGTGCGCATCGGCCTGGTGGGCGAGGACGGCTACCCGCACACCGGGCGCGTCGACTTCCTCGACAACCAGGTGACCCGCAGCACCGGCACCATCCGCGTGCGCGCGGTGCTCGACAACGCCCAGCGCCAGTTCACCCCGGGCCTGTACGCCCGCGTGCAGCTGCTGGGCAGCGGCGAGTTCAAGGCGGTGCTGGTGGATGACAAGGCCATCCTCACCGACCAGGACCGCAAGTACGTGTACGTGGTCGACAAGGACAACAAGGCCCAGCGCCGCGATGTCCAACTCGGCCGCACCGCCGAAGGACTGCGCATCGTCACCAGCGGCCTGGCCGCCGGCGACCGCGTGATCATCGACGGCGTGCAGAAGGTCTTCATGCCCGGCATGCCGGTCGACGCCAAGGCGGTGTCGATGCAGGCACCGCCGCCGGCCAACAAGACCGCGATGAACTGAGGCTGCCGCACCCGTAGTTCGCGTCCCCGCGCGCCGGCTCCCGAGAGGGTCGGCGCCGGGCCGGCGTGGCCCGGATCGAGCATCCGGCACGCCGGCCATACCACCCAAGGACCTTCCCCATGGACTTTTCCAGATTTTTCATCGACCGGCCGATCTTCGCCGCGGTGTTGTCGATCGTCATCTTCGCCGCCGGCCTGATCGCCATCCCGATGCTGCCGATCGGCGAGTACCCCGACGTGGTGCCGCCTTCGGTCGTCGTGCGCACGGTGTACCCGGGCGCCAACCCCAAGGTCATCGCCGAGACCGTCGCCACGCCGCTTGAAGAAGCGATCAACGGCGTCGAGAACATGATGTACATCAAGTCGGTCGCCGGCTCCGACGGCGTGCTGCAGATGACCATCACCTTCCGCCCGGGTACCGACCCGGACGACGCGGCAGTGAAGGTGCAAAACCGCGTGGCACAGGCCCAGGCCCGCCTGCCCGAGGACGTGCGCCGCCAGGGCGTGACCACGCAGAAGCAGTCGCCGACCTTCCTGATGGTCGTGCACCTGACCTCGCCCAAGGGCAAGTACGACACGCTGTACCTGCGCAACTACGCCCGCCTGCACGTCAAGGACGCGCTGGCGCGCATCCAGGGCGTGGGCGACGCGCAGGTGTTCGGCGGCGGCGACTACGCCATGCGCGCCTGGCTGGACCCCGAGCGCGTGGCCGCCCGCGGGCTGACCGCCAGCGACGTGGTGGCGGCGATGCGCGAGCAGAACGTGCAGGTCTCGGCCGGCCAGCTCGGCGCCGAGCCGATGCCCGACAGCAAGTTCCTGACCCTGATCAACGCCCAGGGCCGCCTGCGCAGCGAGCAGGAATTCGGCGACATCATCCTCAAGACCGGCAGCGACGGCGAGGTGGTGCGCCTGGCCGACGTGGCGCGCATCGAGCTGGGTGCGGGCGACTACACCCTGCGTTCGCAGCTGGACGGCAAGAACGCGGTGGGTATCGGCATCTTCCAGGCGCCGGGCGCCAACGCGCTGGACATCCGCGACAAGGTGATCGCGCAGATGGACGAACTGCAGGCGCGCTTCCCGGAGGACGTGAAGTACGAGGCGGTGTACGACACCACGATCTTCGTGCGCGACTCGATCAGCGCGGTGGTGCACACGCTGCTGGAGGCGATCCTGCTGGTCGTGCTGGTGGTGATCCTGTTCCTGCAGACCTGGCGCGCTTCGATCATCCCGTTGATCGCCGTGCCGGTGTCGGTGGTGGGCACCTTCGCCGCGCTGTACGTGCTGGGCTTCTCGATCAACACGCTGACCCTGTTCGGCCTGGTGCTGGCGATCGGCATCGTGGTGGACGACGCGATCGTGGTGGTGGAGAACGTCGAGCGCAACATCGAGGAAGGGCTCAGCCCGCTGGCGGCCGCGCACCAGGCGATGAAGGAGGTCTCCGGGCCGATCATCGCCATCGCGCTGGTGCTGTGCGCGGTGTTCGTGCCGATGGCCTTCCTGTCCGGCGTCACCGGCCAGTTCTACAAACAGTTCGCGGTGACCATCGCCATCTCCACGGTGATCTCGGCGATCAACTCGCTGACCCTGTCCCCGGCGCTGGCCGCCCGCCTGCTGCGGGCCCACGACGCGCCGAAGGACGCGCCCTCGCGCCTGATCGACCGCATGTTCGGCTGGGTGTTCCGCCCGTTCAACCGCTTCTTCAAGCGCAGCTCGGAAGGCTACCAGGGCTCGGTGTCGAAGATCCTCGGCCGCCGCGGCGTGGTGTTTGCCGTGTATGTCGTGCTGTTGCTGGCCACCGGCCTGATGTTCAAGGCCGTGCCGGGCGGTTTCATCCCGACCCAGGACAAGATGTACCTGATCGCCGGCGTGAAGCTGCCCGAAGGCGCCTCGATCGAGCGCACCGACGCGCTGCTGCGCAAGGTGACCGACATCGCCATGCACACCGAGGGCGTGGAGCACGCCATCGCGTTCCCGGGCCTCAATGCGCTGCAGTTCACCAACACGCCCAACACCGGCGTGGTGTTCCTGACCCTGCAGACGTTCGCAGACCGTCATCGCTCGGCGTTGGAGATCAACGCGGAAATCAACCAGAAGGTCGCCGGCCTCGGTGATGGCATGGCCTTCGCCTTCATGCCGCCGCCGATCCTGGGCCTGGGCAATGGCAATGGCTACCAGCTGTTCATCGAGGACCGCGGCAACCTGGGCTACGGCGCACTGCAGAACGCGGTGAACGCCATGCAGGGCGCCATCGCGCAGACCCCGGGCATGGCCTATCCGATCGGTACCTACCAGGCCAACGTGCCGCAGCTGGATGCCGAGGTGGATCGTGCTAAGGCCAAGGCGCAGGGCGTGCCGCTGACCGAACTGTTCGACACGCTGCAGACCTACCTGGGTTCTGCCTACGTCAACGACTTCAACCAGTTCGGTCGCACCTGGCAGGTGATCGCCCAGGCCGACGCGCCGTTCCGTGACAGCGTGGAAGACATCGGCCGCCTGCGCACCCGCAACGACCGCGGCGAGATGGTGCCGATCGGCTCGATGGTGACGATCAAGCAGACCTACGGCCCGGACCCGGTGCTGCGCTACAACGGTTACCCGGCGGCCGACCTGGCCGGCGAGGCCGACGCGCGGATGCTGTCCTCCACCGAGGCCATGCACAAGGTCGAGGAGCTGGCCAAGCAGGTGCTGCCGAACGGCATGAACATCGAGTGGACCGACCTGAGCTACCAGCAGTCCACCCAGGGCAAGGCCGCATTGGTGGTGTTCCCGCTGGCCGTGCTGCTCGCCTTCCTCGTGCTGGCCGCGCTGTACGAAAGCTGGACGCTGCCGCTGGCGGTGATCCTGATCGTGCCGATGACCCTGCTGTCCGCGCTGTTCGGCGTGTGGCTCACCGGTGGCGACAACAACGTGTTCGTGCAGGTGGGCCTGGTGGTGCTGATGGGCCTGGCGTGCAAGAACGCCATCCTGATCGTCGAGTTCGCCCGCGAGCTGGAGCTGCAGGGCAAGGGCATCGTCGAAGCGGCGCTGGAAGCGTGCCGCCTGCGTCTGCGCCCGATCGTGATGACCTCCATCGCGTTCATCGCCGGCACCGTGCCGCTGGTGTTCTCGCACGGCGCGGGCGCCGAAGTGCGCTCTGCCACGGGCATCACGGTGTTTGCCGGCATGCTCGGCGTGACCCTGTTCGGCCTGTTCCTGACCCCGGTGTTCTATGTCGCCCTGCGCAAGCTGGCCGGGCGCCCGCTGGTTTCGCATGCGCCCGAAGCGCACGCTCAGCACGTCTGATCCCTATCCCCCTTGAGGAACCATGCAATGACTACTTCGCAGAAGATCGCCCTCGTCACCGGTGCCACCCGCGGCATCGGCCTGGAAACCGTGCGCCAGCTGGCCCAGGCCGGCGTGCACACGCTGCTGGCCGGCCGCAACCGCGAGCGCGCCGTGGAAGCGGCACTGAAGCTGCAGGCTGAAGGCCTGCCGGTGGAGGCCATCGCGCTGGACGTCACCGACGCCAAGTCCATCGCCGCCGCGGTGGCCGAGGTGCGCGAGCGCCACGGCCACCTGGACATCCTGGTCAACAATGCCGGCATCATCGTCGACGAGTTCGGCCGCGCCCCGTCCGAGCAGACGCTGGAGACCTGGCGCACCACCTTCGACACCAACCTGTTCGCGCTGGTCGCGGTGACCCAGGCGTTCCTGCCGCTGCTCAAGGCCGCGCCGGCCGGGCGCATCGTCAACGTGTCCAGCATCCTGGGCTCGATCGCGCTGCACAAGGACCCGTCCTCGCCGATCTACGACTTCAAGGTGCCGGCCTACAACGTCTCCAAGAGCGCGGTGAACGCCTGGACCGTGCAGCTGGCCTACGAGCTGCGCGATACCCCGCTGAAGGTCAACACCATCCACCCCGGCTACGTGAAGACCGACATGAACCAGGGCCAGGGCGAGATCGACATCCCCGAAGGCGCAAAGAGCAGCGTCGAGCTGGCGTTGATCGGGCCCGATGGCCCGAATGGCAGCTTCAGCCACCTGGGACAGGAGCTGCCGTGGTGATGATCCGACAGGCATTGACCGCGGCCATCGCCGCGGTCGTCCTGGCCGGCTGTGCGGTCGGCCCGGACTACAAGGCCGGTCCTGCACCCAGCGTCGTGTTGCAGGGTGCGCAGGATCCGGCATTCAACAGCGAATCACCGGTGGGCCAATGGTGGGCGCAGTTCGATGACCCGGTGCTGGAAGGCCTGGTGCGCGACGCGCTGGTCGCCAACCACGACCTGCGCATCGCGATGTCGCGGGTCGCCGAAGCGCGCTCGGTGTTCGTCGAGCGCCGGCTGGACCAGGCACCGCACGTCACCGCCGGTGGCGACTATGACCGCCGCAAGCAGCCGGACCTGAGCACGCCCGACGGCGAGCGCGTGTTGAGCGAGAGCTACACGCTCGGCTTCGATGCCCGCTGGGAGCTGGATCTGTTCGGCCGCCAGCGCCGTGCCGCCGAGGCGGCGCGCGCGGACCTGGATGCGCAGCAGGCCAGCCTGGCCGATGCGCAGGTGACCGTGGCCGCGGAAGTGGCGCGCAACTACTTCGAGCTGCGCGGCGTGCAGAAGCGCATCGACGTGGCCAAGGAGACGCTGGTCAACCTGCGCGATACCCAGCAGCTGACGCAGACGCGTTGGCAGCTGGGGGCCGGCAGCGAGTTGGACGTGCAAAGCAGCCGGGCGCGGTTGAAGGCCATCGAGGCCGACATTCCGCTGCTGGAAGTGGCGCAGGCGCAGTACCGGCATCGTCTGGCGGTGCTGGTCGGGCGCCAGCCCGACGCACTGGATGCATTGCTGGTGCCGAAGGCCACGCCCGCTTACGCACGTGCGCTGCCGCTGGGCGACACCACCGCGCTGCTGCGGCAGCGTCCGGACGTGCGCCAGGCAGAGCGCGAGCTGGCGGCGGCGACCGCCCGCGTGGGCGTGGCCACGGCGGACCTGTTCCCGCGCATCAGCCTGAGCGGTTTCGTCGGCTTCCTGTCCGGCGATGCCGGTTCGCTGACCAACAGCGGCAGCAAGGCGTGGTCGGTGACGCCGTCGATCAGCTGGGCGGCGTTCGATTTCGGCACGGTGCGCGCACGCCTGCGGGCGAGCCAGGCCCAGGCCGACGGTGCGCTGGCGCAGTACGAGCAGAGCGTGCTGCTCGCGCTGGAGGACACCGAGAACGCGTTGACCGCGTACTCGCGGCAGCAGGCGCGGCTGGCGATCGTCGCAGAGCAGGCCGATGCGGCACGCAAGGCCGAGACGCTGGCTGAAATCCGCTATCGCGAGGGGTCGGAGGATTTCCTGACCCTGCTCGACGCGCAGCGCACGCAGCTGCAGGCCGACGATGCGTTGGCCGACGCGCAGGCGCAGGTCAATGTCGGCGTGGTGGCGGTGTACAAGGCGTTGGGCGGCTGGCGTACTCCGGTGGACGGAGAAACGCCGGTAGCGATGCGCTGAGCATTCGCGGCCCCAGGTGATGAGGCAAGCCCCGGCGCGTATGCGCCGGGGTTTTCTTTGCAATGCAGGCGGGACTTGTAGGAGCGGCTTCAGCCGCGACCGCCTGCCATACCGCGTCGCGGCTGAAGCCGCTCCCGCAGGAACGCGCGGATTACAGGTTGTCGGCGATGCGGTAGTTGTCGCGGCCGTTGTTCTTGGCCAGGTACAGCGCAGCATCCGCGCGCGAGAACCAGTCCTGCCAGTGGGTTTCGCCGGCATGCCGGGCCGCGCCCAGCGACACGGTGATCTTCCCGCCCGGTCCGCGCAGCGCCCCCCGGATCGCCCGGCGCAGGCGCTCGGTGGCCAGCTCCAGCTCGGCCAGCGACTCGACCCGCAACAGCACCACGAACTCTTCGCCGCCGAAGCGGAACACCTCGTCCTCGCCGCGCACTTCGAAACGCAGGATCGTGGCCAGGTCCGCCAGCGCCGCATCGCCGGCCGCATGGCCGTAGAGGTCGTTGATGTCCTTGAAATGATCCAGGTCCAGGATGATCAGGCCATTGAGGCGCTCGTGGTCGCGGCGCTCGTCGATCTGCCGGGTGAGCGCGCGTTCGAGCATGCGGCGGTTCGGCAGGCCGGTCAGTGCATCGAGCGAGGCCAGCTCCTCCAGGTGGACGCGGTCGTCCTGGATGCGCAGCGAGAAGGCCAGGCCCAGCACGAGGGTCAGCAGGTTCACGGCGATCACCGACACGCCCTGGCCCACGCTGGTGAGCAGGCCCGGCAGCAGCAGCGGCACCAGCACCAGCGGCACGTTCATCAGCACCGCGCGCCGCGGCTCGCACAGGAAGTAGTTGCCCATGATCGCCGGGAACAGCCAGGGCAGGGCGTTGGCGCCACTGAAAGTGCACGCCAGCAGGCAACCGGCGACGTTGATCGCGGCAATCCACAGCCCCTGCTGTCCGGCATGCATGGCACGGCGCGCGCGCCAGACGCGGAGAGCGGCCAGCACGAACAGCAGCGCCGTCAGGCCGGCGCCCAGCAGCTGGCCTGCCCAGGCCAGGGCGATGGCATACACCAGCAGGAACAGGGCGGTCATCGGTGCCAGTACCCGGTGGGTACCGGCCCGGAAGTCACGCCTAAACTGAACGATCACGTCGCGCTGGGTTCCACGAGGCTCACCGGGTCATCGACCATGGAGAGGCAAAGTTGAAGGCGCCGTTGCCGGCATGGGGCCACGCTGCTGGCGAGCGTCCGTCGTGCGTGGGCAGGCAGCATCATGCCGCCGGCCGACCGCCTCCGGTCGCCTTGTGCCTGTGAAGCATGGAGGAGGGGTGCCCGCCCGTCCCCGGCTGGCGCCCTACGGATACCGCGGCCAGGACCGGGTATCCGCCGCCGATTGTAGCCATGGCCGTGCCCGCGCGCGTGCCGGCCACTGTTCGCGGTCATGGCGGGTTTCGGGAAGTCAGCGCCGGCAAGCTGCGAACCTCCGTTCAGCCCGGGAACGGGCCGGGCGGCGGCGTCAGGCCGGCCACCCGCAACATCTGTTCGCCGCGGGAACGCACGTGCTCCTGGTCCTGGGGAGAAGCAACGCGGACCAGCTCGGCCAAGCGGGCCTGGAAGGCCGCGTGATCGAAGCCGGTGGCATCGGCCGTGCCGGGCACCGGAAGCGCCTGCTCCAGTGCATCCAGGTCGGCGTCTATTTGGTCGCGGGTCGGCATGGGGCGAAAAGGGCGGGCGGGAGTGCCGCCCGTGAAGCTATTCGCGCGGCACGTCTTCGCGCGGCACATCCGCGCCGGGCTTGTTGCGCTTGGTGAACGCGCGCGTCACCAGGAATACCACCGCGCCGACGAGCGCCACGACGGCGACAAGAAACAGCCAGGATCCACCAGTCATAACCACCTCCCTTCGGCACAGCACCTTGCGGCCACGCGCATAGGGCAACAGATGGCCGGTGATGCGGGCGTGCATGCGCGCGTTGGCCTTCATTCGAAGGTATGCATGTGCAGGCGGCGCGGACGCAGGCACACTGGGTGCCTGGCCCAAGCCGAGGGATTGCCATGCGCCAAGAAATCGCCGTGCCCACCTCCCGTGAGCAGCTGTGGGGACTGCTCGCCGAGGCGGCAGAGATCGAACACCACCTGATGTGCTGCTACCTCTATGCGGCCTTCAGCCTCAAGGAGCGGGCCGAGGAAGATCTCGCGCCGGGCGAACTGGCCGCGGTGCAGCGCTGGCGGCAGGAAATTCTCGCCGTGGCGATCGAGGAGATGGGCCACCTGGCCACGGTGTGCAACATCCTCTCCGCACTCGGTGCCCCGGCGCACCTGGCGCACCAGAATTTCCCGGTTGCCCCGGGTTACCACCCCGCCGGCGTGGTGGTGAAGTTGACCCCGTTCAACCCGCAGACGCTGGAGCACTTCATCTACCTGGAGCGGCCGGAAGACAGTTCGCTGTCCGATGGCGCCGGCTTCGAACCGGCGCGTGACTACCAGCGTGACAGCCGCATGGACCGGCTGATGAGCGTGGCCACCGACTACGCGACCGTGGGCGAGCTGTACCGGTCGATCCAGCTTGGCCTGGAGCGGCTGGTCGACACGCTGGGCGCGGCGCAGGTGTTCATCGGCGACCCCGCGCACCAGCTCAGTGCCGAAGTGACGCGGTTGCCCGGCCTGAAGGTGGTGCAATGCCTGAAGACTGCGCAGATCGCCATCACCGCCATCGTCGAGCAGGGCGAAAGCGCCGCCGCCACGCAGGAGGTCTCGCACTACCAGCGGTTCCTGGCGATCCAGCGCGAATACCAGGCCTTGCGCGATGCACGCCCCGCCTTCCGCCCGGCGCGGATGAGCGCGCACAACCCGGTGATGCGGCGTCCCCCCACGCCGGAGGGCAAGCTGTGGGTGACGCTGGAACCGGCCGCCAGCCTGATGGACATCGGCAACGCGCTGTACAACCACAGCCTGCGCTGCCTGTCGCTGGCCTACGGCGGCGTGGATGCCGCCACGCAGCGCGTGCTGGTGCAGTCGAGCATCGACCTGATGCACGTCCTCACCCCGGTGGCCACCTGCCTGGGCACGCTGTCTGCCAGCCCCGACCTGCCGGAGGCGACCGCCGGCATCAGTTTCGCCACGCTGCGTGACGCAGCCGCGCTGCTGCCGGGGGCGGCGAGCCTGGACTTGCTGGTCGAACGGCTGGAGGAAATCCGCCTGCGCTGCGACGAAGTGCGCGGGCGGCATGCGGATGTCGACCCGTTGCTGCAGGCGACCTGCAAAGGGCTGAAGCACACCGTGGCGCGGCTGGAGCGCGCGCGGGATTCGGCACCGGCGGGCACCGATGTGGCGGACGCGACACCCGCCAACGCACCGGCGGCAGTGGCTGCGGCACCCGCGGCGCCCGCGGCCGTGGCGCCTGCACCGGCCGCGCCGGTTTCGTCCGAACCGCATGCGATTCCCGAACCCATCGACGAAGGTCGCGGCGTGCAGCGCATTCCCGGCCCGCATATCGACCTGATCTACCACGGCGAGCGCTGCATCCATGCACGCCATTGCGTGCTTGGGTTACCGGGAGTGTTCAAGGCCAACGTGGAAGGTCCCTGGATCGACCCGGCCGCCGCCAGCGTGGAGGAACTGGTGACCGTCGCGCACCTGTGCCCGTCCGGCGCGATCGGCTACCGACGTCATGATGGCGGTGCGGAAGAGGCGCCGCCGCCTGTCAACCTGGTGCAACTGCGCGAGAACGGCCCGCTCGGTTTGCGCGCGCAGATCGTGCTCGACGGCGAAGCCATTGGCATGCGCGCCGTCCTGTGCCGATGTGGCGCATCCCGGCACAAGCCGTTTTGCGACGGCAGCCACAACGACATCCACTTTCAGGCCACCGGCGAGCCGGCGACCGTCGCCTCCGAGCCGCTGGCCCAGCGCGGCGGCGTGCTGGAGATCGAAGCGGAAATCAACGGCCCGCTATCGGTGACCGGCAACCTGGAAATCTGCTGCGGCACCGGGCGCACGATCAACCGCGTCAGCAGTACACGGTTGTGCCGCTGCGGCGGTTCGGCCAACAAGCCTTATTGCGATGGCACGCATCGCCGGATCGGCTTTCGCAGCTGAGTACCTTGCGGGCGAGGACGTCGCGGCGCGACGCCCTCGCCCTGCACGTCAGTGCGCCACCACGCTGGTGCCCGACGGCACCATGTAGCAGGCCTTGGCTTCCTTGCACGCGCTGGCGTTGAGCTCGGCGATCTGGCTGGCCAGGTATTGCTCCGGGGTCAGGCCCATGCGGTTGCGGTAGGCATTGTCGGCGTCGGCCTTGGCGACCTGTTCCTGCTCGCGCTGGCGTTCGGCGTTGGTCGCCTCGGCCAGCGTCTTGACGCGCTGCTGCTGCGCGGCGGTCAGGTTCATCTGCTCCAGCACGTTCGCATTCGGGCGCGCGCGGCCGAGCGTGATGTTCTGGATCTCGATAGGCAGCTGCTGCTCCTTCACCAAGGCACGCACGCTGGCGGTGACCGCGTCGTCGATCTGCTTGGCGGTTTCCGGGTCGCTCATCATCCGCGTCATGTCGTAGCGCTTGACCTGGTCGCGCACGATCGCCGCGTACTGGCTGGCCACGTTGTTCTGGAACCAGTTCTGGCCGAAGCGCGAGAGCAGCAGTGCCGGGGCGGTGATGCGGTATTGGATCTGGGTGGAGAAGTCGAGCAGGATGTTGTCGCTGGAGGAGAAGTCGTCGAAGCCGACCTGCACCGTCTGCGGCGTCACGTCGATGTAGATCTTGTCGGTGGTGAACCACGTGTACGTGCGGCCGGGGTTGCGCACGTCGTCCAGGCGCACGCCGCCGTTGCCGAACATCAAAGGCTTGTCGACCAGTACGGCCTGCTGCCCGGGTTCGGGGGAGACGGCGGTGCAGGCGGACAGGGACACGAGCAGGGCGGCGGTCAGCAACGGGTAACGCATGGTCTCTCCATGAGGCGGTGTGGGCGGTCCGTGCGGGACGGCGGGGGCGCGCGGCGGCGTCCCGAGCCGCTCCCCAGCGGCCGGGACAGTGTCGCAGGTCGGTGGTTCGCGCGCACCGGCATGTCGTTGGTCACATTGACACCCGACGCGGTGGCCGCCGAAATGGCCCCATCGATCGGGAGCACACCATGGACAAGGCGGTTGTCGCGCTGCTCGGCGCGATCCTGATGTATGGCGGTTCGGCGCACGCGGCCGATACCTGGATCCTGCGCACGGAGTTGTGGGGCAACCCGGCGTTCTCGACATTGCAGCTGGACGCGAAGGGTGACGCGACGACCGGCACGCTCGATGGCGATGCCGCGCGTGGCAGCCTGCAGGGCGGTCGGTTGCGGCTCGCGGTGGAGGATCGCGCCCGCGACCAGTACGACCTTCGCCTGCGCGGCGACAAGCTCGAAGGGCAGGTGGACACGGCCGACCCCAACGACGCGCAGCGTCGCGTCACCCACTCGGTCACCGGCTGGCGCCTACCCGCCGCGCCGGCTTCGCCGCGCACACTGACATACACGCCGCAGGGCTGGTCCAATACCTTCGATGCGGATCGTCCGCCCGTGCTGGTGATCTGGCCGGGCGACGTCGTGCAGACACGCACGCTCGATTCCGGTGGCGTCGACGCGCAGGGCGTGACCCGGGCGTTGTTCGGCAATCCGCAGAACGGCCCGTTCTTCATTGCCGGCGCCGAGCCGGGCGACACGGTGGCCGTGCACATCCGCAAGCTCACGTTGAACCGCGACTATGCCGACAGCCTGGACAGCGTGGTAGGACGCGCACTAGGCAGCAGCCTGGTGCCGCAAGCGGGCGCGTTGGGCAAGCCGGTGCGCTGGCGGCTGGACCGGGAGCAGGGCATTGCCCGTCCCGAGCACGCCGAGGGCGCGCTGGCCGACTTCAGCGTGCCGCTCCGGCCGATGCTCGGCGGACTGGCACTGGCGCCGGGATTTGGTTCGCCGGCGATGTCTACCGGCGATACCGGGCGCAGCGGCGGGAACATGGATTTCAACGAAGTCATCGAAGGCAACCTCGTCTACCTGCCGGTGCAACAGCCCGGCGGCTTGCTGTATCTCGGTGACGCGCACGCCTTGCAGGGCGACGGCGAGACTTCGCAGTACGCCTTGGAGACGTCGATGGACGTCGTGTTCTCGGTCTCGCTCATCAAACGCAAGGCGATCCAGATGCCACGGGTGGAATCGCCCACGCAAATCATGGTGCTGGGGCAGGCGGGCTCGCTGGATGAGGCGATGCGCTTCGCCAGCACCGGCCTGCTGCAGTGGCTGCGCGAGGATTATGGGATGACGATGTCCCAGGCAGCCCAGGTCTTGGGCGCTGCCGTGCAGTATGACGTGGCCAATCTGGCCGGCCGCAGCGTCGGGCTGGCGGCGCGGTTGGACAAGGCGTTGCTGCCGGCCCCGCGGCGCGTGTTGAGCGTGGATTGAGGGCGGCGCGGTGCGCGAGGGAGGCGCACCCGATCCCGGGCCCGTGGATTGTCCGGCGCTTCACCTTGCCGCAGGGGCTCACTCCACCCGATTGCCGGCGTAGGCATCCCGGCCCTTCTGGGTCAGGTCGATGTCGCCATCCTCGCCGAACTGGGCATAGCCCGTTCTCACGGCCCAGTGCGCCTGCTCCTCCGTGATGGCCTTGCCTTCCTTGATGTGGGTGAGGATCTGGTATTTCTGGTCGTGGGTCGGTTCCATGGAAGCTCTTCCAGCGGAGGGATCACCACGGTACCCATCTGCCGTTAGCGCGCTGTCGCCCCCCCCCCGGGGGGCGCGGCGGCCCCCCGGGGGCCCCGCCGACGACCGCAGCCCGACCCGGCCCGG
>JAEWJB010000121.1 GCA_023386795.1 Pseudomonadota bacterium | reverse complement strand
AGTTACAGGCCAGTACTCGAACGTCAGTATTTTTGATGTCGAAAGTAATGAAGAGCTACATAACCTTTTACAAGGTTTGCCACTTTATCCGTTTATGAAGATTGAAGTCATGGCATTAAATCGTCATCCATCTTCAATTCGAGATGATGATACTTAATTTATTTATTTCAAAATTTTGAGATCAATTTATAAACACGAAAAACAGTTAGCAATAAGGACCAGGACAAGATTTTTTCAAAAGTAAAAATTGTCCTAATTAACAAAAAATACTTAAGGAGTAAGTAGCATGAACTATCAAGAAATCGATGCTTTAGTTAAAAAAATGAACGTAGACACTGCAACTGGACCTGTAGATGCACGTGTGCAGCAAGTTGTTGTTCGTTTGGTTTCAGATCTATTTAAAGCAATTGAAGATCTAGACTTATCCCAATCAGAAGTTTGGAAAGGTCTTGAATATTTTACAGATGCTGGCCAAGCCAATGAACTTGGACTTCTTGCTGCAGGTTTAGGCTTAGAACATTTCTTAGACCTTCGTGCCGATGAAGCGGATGCGAAAGCAGGTATTACTGGCGGTACACCACGTACCATCGAAGGTCCTCTGTACGTTGCTGGGGCACCTGAGTCTGTAGGCTTCGCACGTATGGATGACGGATCAGAATCAGATACAGTCGATACCTTATTTATTGAAGGCACCGTAAAGGATGCTGAGGGCAATATTATTGAAGGTGCCAAAGTTGAAGTATGGCATGCCAACAGCTTAGGGAATTATTCTTTCTTTGATAAATCTCAATCAGACTTTAATCTCCGTCGTACAATTTTTACTGATCAAGATGGTAAATATGTCGCACAAACGACTATGCCAGTCGGTTATGGTTGCCCTCCAGAAGGTACCACCCAGTTTGTGTTGAATAAACTTGGTCGACACGGTAATCGCCCTTCTCATGTTCATTATTTCGTATCTGCACCTGGATATCGAAAATTGACAACTCAATTTAATATTGAAGGTGATGAATATCTTTGGGATGACTTTGCATTCGCTACACGTGATGGTCTGGTCGCAACTGCTGTTGACGTGACCGATGAAGCAGAAATTGCACGTCGCGGTGTAGATAAGCCATTCAAACACATTCAGTTCAATGTTGAACTTGTAAAAGAAACAGAGACTGCTCCTTCTACTGAAGTTGAGCGTCGCCGCGTAAGCGCTTAATCATTCTCCAAGAATGGGTAGTCTCCACTATCCATTCTTCCCCCTACTCTAATTCAATTAAATCATTACTAATCACTATTAATAAGATAATGATTAATAATGATTTAAATATAAATTTATATTTGTTTGAGTAATTTTTATGATTGATAAATCAGCATCATTACGAGCAGCTCTTTCCCAAATTAAAGATGGTTCAACCATCATGATTGGCGGTTTTGGTACAGCAGGTCAACCCGCTGAACTCATCGACGGCTTAATTGAGCTGGGCATTAAAGATCTCGTCATTGTCAATAATAACGCCGGTAATGGTGACTATGGTTTAGCTAAACTGCTTAAAGCCGGTGCTGTACGTAAGATTATCTGTTCTTTTCCGCGTCAGTCAGATTCCTGGGTATTTGATGAACTGTACCGTGCTGGCAAGATCGAGCTGGAACTGGTTCCGCAAGGTAACCTGGCTTGTCGTATTCAAGCAGCAGGTATGGGCCTAGGCCCAATCTACACACCAACTGGTTTTGGTACTTTGCTGGCTGAAGGCAAACAGACCATGAACTATGAAGGTAAAGATTACGTTTTAGAAAATCCAATCAAAGCAGATTTTGCCCTGATTAAAGCTTCGAAAGGTGACCGTTGGGGCAATCTGGTATACCGCAAATCGGCACGTAACTTCGGCCCGATCATGGCGATGGCGGCAGATGTAACCATTGCACAGGTGTCCGAAGTAGTTGAACTCGGAGCACTCGATCCTGAACACATCATCACTCCGGGTATTTTTGTTCAACACGTTGTTCAAGTTCAACCTGCACAGTAATCACGGATAAGGAGAAGATTCATGAGCTATACTAAACTGACCCGTGACCAGATTGCTGAACGTGTTGCCCAGGACATTCCAGATGGTGCTTATGTCAATTTAGGCATTGGCCTACCCACTAAAATTTCAAGTTACCTGCCTTCAGACAAAGATGTCTTCCTGCATTCTGAAAATGGCTTATTGGCTTTTGGACCACCTCCTGCTGAAGAAGACCGTGATCCTGAACTGATTAATGCCGGTAAAGAATTCGTCACCATGCTTGAAGGTGGTGCTTTTTTCCATCATGGGGATTCATTCGCAATGATGCGCGGTGGTCACCTAGACATCGCGGTCTTGGGTGCTTTCCAGGTCGCTGAAAATGGTGATCTGGCCAACTGGCATACCGGTGCACCGGATGCGATTCCTGCAGTTGGTGGTGCGATGGACTTAGCTGTAGGTGCTAAGAAAGTATTCATCACCACAGATCACGTGACTAAAAAAGGTGAACCAAAAATCGTGGCTGAGCTTTCTTATCCTGCGACCGGTCTGAAATGTGTGGACCGTATTTATACCGACCTGTGCGTAATTGATGTCACTGCTGATGGCATGAAAGTGATTGAAAAAGTTGAAGGCCTGTCATTTGAAGAGCTGCAGTCGATGACGGGTGCAACATTGATTGATGCGACGCAGGGTTAAGCAATAAAGGAAAATTAAATTCCCCTAAATCCCCCTTTTTCAAAGGGGGACTTTCGAAAATATATGCCGGAAGCTCTCCTCCCTTTATCAAAGGGAGGTCGGGAGGGATTAGAGAACTGGAAGAAATAGAAACAATGAAAAACGCATATATCATCGATGCCATCCGTACCCCATTCGGCCGTTATGCAGGTGGTTTAGCTCCTGTCCGTACCGATGACCTGGGTGCACTTCCAATCAAGGCCTTGATGGAACGTAACCCATCAGTGAACTGGGAACAGGTCGATGACGTGATTTACGGCTGTGCCAACCAGGCCGGTGAAGATAACCGTAACGTGGGTCGCATGTCGGCTCTTTTAGCGGGTTTACCGTACCAA
>JAEWJB010000025.1 GCA_023386795.1 Pseudomonadota bacterium | reverse complement strand
CGCAACAACAATGCCGCGCGCCACAAGACCCGCGGTTCGCACGCGATGGTCGCCGGCGTCGAGGACGACGATGCGACCAAGCGCTTCGCCGGCCAGCTGCACCTGTCGGCGGCCGATCGCGCTCGCCGCTCCAACGTGCGTGGCAAGCCCAAGCCGGCCGGTGGCCGTCGTGGCTTCGAGCCGCAGCGCGGCGGTGGCAACAGCGGTGGTCCGCATGGCTTCGAGCGCCCGACCGCACCGGTCGTGCGCGAGATCGCCATCGGCGAGACCATCACCGTGGCCGACCTGGCGCAGAAGCTCGCGCTGAAGGGCGGCGACGTGGTGAAGGCGCTGTTCAAGATGGGCGTGATGGCCACCATCACCCAGAGCATCGACCACGACACCGCGGTGCTGATCACCGAGGAACTCGGCCACAAGGCCGTGCGCGCCGACAGCAACGACTTCGAGGACGCGCTGCTGGCGCACTCGGAGGAAGTGCAGGGCGAGTCGCGTCCGCGTCCGCCGGTGGTCACCATCATGGGTCACGTCGACCACGGCAAGACCTCGCTGCTGGACTACATCCGCCGCACCAAGATCGCCTCGGGCGAAGCGGGCGGCATCACCCAGCACATCGGCGCGTACCACGTCGAAACCCCGAAGGGCGTCATCAGCTTCCTCGACACCCCGGGCCACGCCGCCTTCACCTCGATGCGCGCGCGCGGCGCCAAGCTGACCGACATCGTGGTGCTGGTCGTGGCCGCCGACGACGGCGTCATGCCGCAGACCAAGGAAGCCGTGCAGCACGCCAAGGCGGCCGGTGTTCCGCTGATCGTGGCGGTCAACAAGATGGACAAGTCCGACGCCGATCCGCTGCGCGTGAAGAACGAGCTGCTGAGCGAGGACGTGGTGGCCGAAGAGTTCGGTGGCGATACCCAGTTCGTCGAAGTCTCCGCCAAGACCGGCCTGGGCATCGACACGCTGCTGGACGCCATCTCGCTGCAGGCCGAAGTGCTCGAGCTGAAGGCGGTGCCGGAAGGCCGCGCCAGCGGCACGGTCATCGAGTCCTCGTTGGACAAGGGCCGTGGCCCGGTCGCCACCGTGCTGGTCCAGCAGGGCCAGCTGAAGAAGGGCGATTACCTCGTGTGCGGCATCCAGTACGGCCGCGTGCGTGCACTGTTCGATGAAACCGGCAAGCAGCCCGATTCGGCCGGCCCGTCCATCCCGGTGCAGGTGCTCGGCCTGTCGGGCGTGCCCGATGCCGGCGACGACTTCGTCGTGGTCGAGGACGAGCGCCTGGCCAAGGACGTCGCGCAGCAGCGCGAAGCCAAGCGTCGCGAGACGCGCCTGGTCGCTTCGGCCGGCAACCGCATGGAAGACATCCTGGCCCAGATGGGCAAGGGTGAAGGCCAGCAGGTGCTGAACCTGGTGATCAAGGCCGACGTGCAGGGTTCTGTCGAGGCACTGAAGCAGGCCCTGGTGGCGCTGTCCAACGACGATATCCGCATCAACGTGATCCACGCCGGCGTGGGTGGCATCACCGAGTCGGACGCCAACTCGGCGGTCGCCTCCAAGGCCACGGTCATCGGCTTCAACGTGCGTGCCGACGCTTCGGCGCGCAAGATCATCGAAGCCAACGGCGTGGACCTGCGCTACTTCTCGATCATCTATGACGTGATCGACCAGGTGAAGCAGGTGGCTTCCGGCCTGCTGGGCGTGGAGATCCGCGAGGAGATCATCGGTATCGCCGAAGTCCGCGACGTGTTCCGCAGCTCCAAGTTCGGCGCGGTGGCGGGCTGCATGGTCGTCGAGGGCGTGGTCAAGCGCTCCAAGCCGATCCGCGTGCTGCGCGACAGCGTGGTGGTGTTCGAAGGCGAGCTGGAATCGCTGCGCCGCTTCAAGGAGAACGTCGAGGAAGTCCGCAACGGTACCGAGTGCGGTATCGGCGTGAAGGCCTACAACGACGTCAAGGTGGGCGACCAGATCGAGTGCTTCGAGCGCATCGAAGTGCCGCGCACCCTGAAAGCCCTGTGCCGGGCCCCGCCATCGCGGGCCCCGGATCCACCTGCAACCGTCATACGCAATAGAAGAATCCCAAGCACGTGCCAACCAAGTCCTTCCACCGCACCGATCGCGTTTCCGCCCAGCTCCGCCGCGAGCTCGGCACCCTTGTGCATGTCGCGGTGCGCGAGCACGGGCTGCCGTCGGTGAGCGTGTCCGACGTGGAGGTCACCCGCGACCTCGCGCACGCCAAGGTGTTCGTCACCGCCCTGCAGCCGGAACGTTCGGCCGAGGCGATGAAGGGCCTGAAGGAACTGGCGCGCGAACTGCGCATGCAGCTGGCGCGGGCGATGAAGCTTCGGCACGTGCCGGAGCTGCATTTCCATTACGACGATTCGGTGGACCGCGGCGAGCGCATCGACAACCTGCTGCGTGACCTGCCGACGTCGCCGGCCGACGACGAGTCCTGACGGCGCGATGCTTGGCGCACCCTTGCTGTAGCGGCTTCAGCCGCGACTGCACGCCCTGTCGGATTCCCGCGGTCCCGGCTGAAGCCGCTCCTACAATTAGCGGGGTCGGAGCGCTTCCGGCACCCATGAGCATTCCATGTCGAAGATCCCCTTCCGTCGCCTCGACGGCATCCTGCTGCTCGACAAGCCGGCCGGCCTGAGTTCCAACCAGGCACTGCAGGCGGCGCGCCGGTTGCTGCGCGCGGAAAAGGGCGGCCATACCGGCGCGCTGGACCCACTGGCCACCGGCCTGTTGCCGCTGTGCTTTGGCGAGGCGACCAAGATCGCCGGCCTGCTGCTCGGCTCGGCCAAGGCCTATGACGCCGAGATCGTGCTGGGCGTCACTACCGACACAGACGATGCCGATGGCGTGCCGCTGCGCGAGCGTCCCGTTCCCGTGCTTGACGAAGCCGCCATCGCCACGGCCCTGGTGCCGCTGACCGGCCGCATCCGCCAGCGGGCGCCGATCTATTCGGCGCTCAAGCAAGGCGGCGAGCCGCTGTATGCCAAGGCCCGCCGCGGTGAGGCGATCGAGGCGCCGGAGCGCGAGGTGGAGGTCCACGCCGCCGAGATCCTCGGCCTGGACGGCCCGCGCCTGCGCCTGCAGGTCACCTGCGGGTCGGGCACCTACATCCGCAGCCTGGCCCGCGACCTGGGCGAGTCCCTGGGTTGCGGCGCGCATATCGCCGGCCTACGGCGGCTGTGGGTAGAGCCGTTCCGGGCCCCGGCGATGTTCACGCTGGAAGCGCTGGAGGCCCGGTTGGCGGGCGGCGAGGCGGCCGAGGCGCTGCTGCTGCCGCTGGCGGCCGGCCTGGCCGACTACCCCCGCATCGACCTGGCCGAAGAGCCCGCCCGCCGCTTCCGCATGGGCCAACGCCTGCGCGATGCGGCGTTCCCGGCGGGCGAGGTGGTGGTCTTCGGCCCTGACGGCCAGCCGTCCGGGTTGGGCCGGGTGGACGCCGAAGGCCTGCTGGCCCCCCAGCGCCTGTTCAATGCCTGAACCGGGACGGTCAGGGCCGACCTTGTCCGCAGCGGGCCTGGCCGGTACAATTTCGCGGCCTTTTCAGGCTCCTCGCGCTTTCCGCGCAACCCTCAGCAAACGGCGAGTCAGGCGGTGCGCCCATGCGTTCCTGCCGACCCCGCATCTAACAGAGAAAACATCATGTCGATCGACACCCAGAAGGTCATTGAAGACAACAAGCGCAGCGCCGCCGACACCGGCTCGCCGGAAGTGCAGGTCGCCCTGCTGACCGCCCGCATCGAGCAGCTGACCGGCCACTTCAAGACCCACAAAAAGGACCACCACAGCCGCCGCGGCCTGCTGCAGATGGTCAACCGCCGTCGCAGCCTGCTCGACTACCTGAAGAAGAAGGACGGCGAGCGTTACAAGTCCCTGATCGAGAAGCTCGGCCTGCGCCGCTGATCGACCCCCTACCGCGGCGCAGTGATGCGCCGCGGTTTCGTTTGTGTGACCCCGCATTCCGGGCCGGACCGCCGGCCACCCATCCTTGGCAAGGGCCGAGGATGGTCCATCCGAAGAAAGCTACATTCCCAAGGAAACCCCCGTGGCAAAAATCACCAAAACCTTCCAGTACGGCAAGCACACCGTCACGCTTGAAACGGGCGAGATCGCCCGCCAGGCCGGTGGCGCCGTCATCGTCAAGATGGACGACACCGTACTGCTGGTCACCGCCGTCGCCGCCAAGAGCGCGCGCGAAGGCCAGGACTTCTTCCCGCTGACGGTCGATTACCAGGAGAAGTTCTACGCCGGCGGCCGTATCCCGGGTGGCTTCTTCAAGCGCGAAGGCCGTGCGACCGAAAAGGAGACGCTGATCTCCCGCCTGATCGACCGTCCGATCCGCCCGCTGTTCCCGGAGGACTACAAGAACGAAGTCCAGATCATCGCCACCCTGATGTCGCTGAACCCGGAAGTGGACGGCGACATCCCGGCGATGATCGGTGCCTCGGCGGCGCTGGCGCTGGCCGGCACCCCGTTCATGGGCCCGATCGGCGCGGCCAAGGTCGGCTACAAGAACGGTGAGTACATCCTCAACCCGACCGCCACCGAGCTGAAGGAATCGCAGCTGGAGCTGGTCGTGGCCGGTACCTCCAACGCGGTGCTGATGGTGGAGTCCGAAGCCGAGCTGCTGTCGGAAGAAGTGATGCTGGGCGCGGTCACCTTCGGCCACCGCGAACTGCAGAAGGTCATCAACGCGATCAACGAGCTGACCGTTGAAGCCGGCACCAAGCCGAGCGAGTGGGTGGCCCCGGCCAAGAACACCGCGCTGATCTCCGCGCTGAAGGAAGCCATCGGCCCGCGCCTGGGCGAGGCCTTCCAGGTGCGCGACAAGCTGCAGCGCCGCGACGCCATCTCGGCGATCAAGAAGGACGTTGTCGAGTCGCTGGCTGGCCGCGTGGCCGCCGAGGGCTGGAACCCGGCCGAGCTGTCGAAGGAATTCGGCGAGCTGGAATACCGCACCATGCGCGACTCGGTGCTGGACACCAAGGTCCGCATCGACGGCCGCGCGCTGGACACCGTGCGCCCGATCGCCGTGAAGACCGGCGTGCTGCCGCGCACGCACGGCTCGGCGCTGTTCACCCGTGGCGAGACGCAGGCCATCGTGACCATCACGCTGGGTACTGCGCGCGACGGCCAGGTGATCGACGCGGTCGCCGGCGAGTACAAGGAAAACTTCCTGTTCCACTACAACTTCCCGCCCTACTCGGTGGGTGAGTGCGGCCGTTTCGGCGCGCCGAAGCGTCGCGAGATCGGCCACGGCCGCCTGGCCAAGCGTGGCGTGCTGGCGGTGATGCCGACCATCGAAGCCTTCCCGTACACCATCCGCGTGGTGTCGGAAATCACCGAGTCCAACGGTTCCTCGTCGATGGCGTCGGTGTGCGGCTCCTCGCTGGCGCTGATGGATGCCGGCGTGCCGGTGAAGGCCCCGGTGGCGGGTATCGCCATGGGCCTGGTGAAGGAAGGCGATCGCTTCGTGGTGCTGTCCGACATCCTGGGTGATGAAGATCACCTGGGCGACATGGACTTCAAGGTGGCCGGTACTGCCGAGGGCATCTCCGCCCTGCAGATGGACATCAAGATCGAGGGCATCACCGAAGAGATCATGAAGCAGGCGCTGCAGCAGGCCAAGGCTGGCCGCCTGCACATCCTCGGCGAGATGGCCCATGGCCTGACCACGCCGCGTTCGGAGCTGTCCGACTACGCGCCGCGCCTGCTGACGATCAAGATCCACCCGGACAAGATCCGCGAAGTGATCGGCAAGGGTGGCTCGACCATCCAGGCCATCACCAAGGAAACCGGCACCCAGATCGACATCCAGGACGACGGCACCATCGTCATCGCCTCGGTCAACGCGATCGCCGCGCAGGCGGCCAAGTCGCGCATCGAGCAGATCACCTCGGACGTGGAGCCGGGCCGCATCTACGAAGGCAAGGTCGCCAAGATCATGGACTTCGGCGCGTTCGTGACCATCCTGCCGGGCAAGGACGGCCTGGTGCACGTCTCGCAGATCTCCAGCGAGCGCGTGGAGAAGGTCGGCGACAAGCTGAAGGAAGGCGATCTGGTGAAGGTCAAGGTGCTGGAAGTCGACAAGCAGGGCCGTATCCGCCTGTCGATCAAGGCCGTCGAGGAAGAGGGCGCTGGCGAGTAATCGCTGGCTTCCCCTGACTTGCGAGAAAAGCGGGCTTCGGCCCGCTTTTTTTGTGTGTGCTTCTTTTGCAGGGCGCTGCTTTTGTGGGGCGTCCTTCGTTTCGACCCGTTGCCGGGGCAGGCGCTCAGGCGGGCGGCGCCCATGCCACGGCGGGGGACGCCAAAAACCGCATCCATGCGGGGCTCGTAGGGCGACATC
>JAEWJB010000172.1 GCA_023386795.1 Pseudomonadota bacterium | reverse complement strand
GTCGTGGCTGTCGCCGCCACGGCGACCGCGGCCCCGGTGGCCGTCGAGCCGGCCGTCGCCGCGCCCAAGCCGTTCGAGGCGGCACCCGTGATCGCCGCGCCGTCCACCGACGTGCCCGTCGAGGCCGGCAGCGAGGAAATCGGCACCGACGCCCCGGCGACGGGTGACGAAGGCGCTGGCGAAGGCGGTAGCCGTCGCCGTCGTGGCCGTCGCGGTGGCCGTCGTCGTCGTCGCGGTGGTGCAGCTGGTGGCGAGAACGCCGAAGGCATGAACGACGCGGGTGATGGCGACGAGCACGAGTCCGACAGCGAGATCGATGCCGACCTGACCGAAGGCGCCGAACCGGTGGAAGCCAGCCGCCAGCCGGAGTTCGAGTTCGACGACGAAATCGCGCCGCCCCCGAAGCCGCGTCCGCAGGCCGACGCCAAGCCGGCTGCTGCTGCGGCCGCAGCGGCGGCCGTGGTGGCCGCGCCGCCGAAGGCCGACTTCGCGCCAGTGGTTACGCCGACCGAGGCCATCGTGCCGCCGGCCGACGTGCGTCCCCCGGCTCCGGTGGAAGCGCCGGCTCCGGCCGCCCAGGCCCCGGTGGAAGCGACCAGGACGGAAACGCCTGTGCCCGCAACCCCGAAGGTCGAAGCCACGCCGGCAGTTGAAGCGACGCCGGTCGAAACGCCGGTCGCTGCTGCCCCGGTCGTTGAGACCCCGGCCGAGCCCAAGCCCTACATGCCGGTGCAGACCACCCTGCTCGACGTGCTGGCTCCGGCACAAGCCGAGCCGGCACAGAAGCCCGTCGCGGAAGCCGTGCCGGCCGCCCCCGCGCCGCAGATCGACACCCCGGCGGAAGCAGCCCCGGTCGTAGTCGAACCGACGCCGATCCCGGCGGCCCCGGTGGCGGGTTCCACGGATGCGGCCGCACAGGCCGCCACGGTGGAAGCCTCGGTTGAGGAAACCTCGGCGAGCGAACCGGCCACGCCGGCGTCGGAAGAGGCATCGGAAGAGGTGGCAGAGGACGTCGAGAAGGCGCGCGAATCGGCGCCGCGTCCGCCGGCCGTCTGATTCTTCGCCCTGCAGAAAAAGCAAAGCGGCCTTCGGGCCGCTTTCTTTTTGCGTGTGCGCTGAAGCGAAGCGCTGCGCGGCGCGCTTCCGCTTATACGGTACGCGTCGGGTCCAGCAGGCCGTACTGGTTGGCCAGCCGTGCCAGCGCGATGCTGTCCTGGATGCCGATCTTTTCGAACAGGCGCGCCTTGTGCGTGTTGATCGTCTTGGCACTCAGGCTCAGGCGCTTGGCGATGTCCTCTTGTCGCAAGCCCTGCGTGAGCAGCAACGCCACTTCCAGTTCGCGTGGCGAAAGCAGGTCGAACGGCGAGGCGCCGCCCTCCAGGTTCGACAACGCCATGTTCTGCGCGATGCTCGTGCCCAGGTAACGACGCCCCAGCGCCACTTCGCGCACGGCGCGCAGCAGCTCGTGCGCATCGCCGCCCTTGCCCACGTAGCCGGATGCGCCCGCTTCCAGCAGCCGTTTCGGCAACGGGCCGTCCTCAAGCACCGAGACGATGATTACCCGCGTGCCGTGGTCGCCCTTGACGATGCGCTCGGTGATCTCCAGCCCGCTGACGCCGGGCAGGTGCAGGTCGCACAGCACGATGTCCGGGCGCAGCTGGCGGATGAGGGGTAACGCGGCCTCGCCGCTGTCGGCTTCGCCCACGACTTCGATGTCCACTTCCTTGGACAGGATCATCTTCATGCCGGTTCTCACCAGCGCATGGTCGTCGACCAGAAAAACCTTGATGGTCATCCCTGCGTCATTCCCGCTGTAAGCCAACAATTCAGCCTAGACCGCCCGGATGGGGTGGGCAAGCTGAAACCCAGTGTGGTGCATTGGCCGGCCGTGGGGAAGCCATCCACTGCGGCAGGCCCTTGAACCGGAACGCCTGCCACATCTCCATGTTTTCATGTCGTCCGGGCCGACGCGCTCGGGAATCGTCTAGTAGGAGGCTCGGACTAGGCCGCGATGGCCTTTCAGGCGATGGCGTCATCCTGCAGCGGCCGCAGCTGCGGGTCCAGCGCCACGCGCTCGTCGAACACGAAGCAGCGGCCTTCATAGCCCTCCCCGCCGACCGCCTCGAAGTAACCCAGGATGCCGCCGTCCAGTTGCAGCACGTTGTCCATGCCGTCGGCCTGCATCCACAGCGCTGCCTTCTCGCAGCGGATGCCGCCGGTGCAGAAACTGACCACCGTGGCATCGGCCAGCGCCTGGCGATGCGGGGCAAGCGCCTGCGGCAGTTCGGTGAACCGGGTGATGGGCAGGGTCAGTGCGCCGGCGAAGGTGCCATGCGCTACTTCCTGCTGGTTGCGGGTGTCGAGCATCACCACCCGGCGGCCCTGGTCGTCGTGGCCCTGGCGCAGCCACTGCCGCAGCACCGCCGGCGCGACGGCCGGCGCGCGCGGTGCGCGCAGCGGCGAGGCGTCCTCGCGGCGGAAGCTGATGATTTCGTCCTTCTGCTTCACCTTCAGCCGCGCGAACGGCATCGCCTGGCTATGGCTGTACTTGACGTGCAACGCCTGCAGGCGCGCATCGGCGCGCAGCCAGTCGTAGAACGCCTCGATCTGCGGCGCCTCCCCGGCCAGGAACAGGTTGATGCCCTCGCCGGCCACCAACACGCTGCCCTTCAGCGAGAGCGCCTGCGCACGTTCATGCACGGCCTCGGCCAGGGCGGCGGGGTCGGCAATCTCGACGAAGTGATAGGCGGCGGTGTTGACGATCATCGCGCCATTCTACCCGCTGCCGCCGGCCGGCCCGGCTCAGCGCGACAGCAGCAGGAACGGCAGCAATACCAGCGCGGCCACCACGGCCATGCCCAGCAGCGTGGCGACCACGAACAAGGGCCGGGTGCGCAGCAGGCTACCGAAGGTCTCGGCGCTGCCATCGGCCAGTTCGGCGGCGCGGCGCGCGCGGGCGGTCTGTCCGCGCTGCTGCTGGTAGGCATCGAGCAGTGCCTTGACGCGCGGCTGCTCGGCGGCGTCGCGCAACCAGATGCCGCCGGCGGAGATCCCCCACAGGCTCGGCCGGGTCTCGTAGTAATCGACCTTCGCTTCGTCCAGCAAGGCGCGCACTTCGTCGGCCTCGTCCTCGGGTACGTTGCGCAGGTTGAGCAGCAGCTTGGCCATGCGCGAATGATACCGGGCGCGCGATGCGATAATCGGCGTTTTCCCCCGATACGCCGCCATGTCCCTGCCGCGCACCTGCCTGCTGTTCCTGCTCGCCCTCGCCCCGGCCGCCTGCACCCCGCCCGGTCCGCCGCCGGGAGGCAGCATCGCCACGTTCCAGGCCATCGACACGCAGCCAGGTACGGGCGCGCTCGCGAAGGCGGGCGATCGCGTCACCGTGCACTACACCGGCTGGCTCTACGACGAACGCAAGGCGGACAAGCACGGGCCCAAGTTCGACAGCTCGCTCGACCGCGCCGAGGCGTTCACCTTTCCGCTCGGCGCCGGCCAGGTGATCCGCGGCTGGGACGAGGGCGTGGCCGGCATGCGCGAGGGCGGCCATCGCACGCTGATGATCCCCGCCGACTACGGCTATGGTGCCCGCGGCGCCGGCAGCGTGATCCCGCCGGGCGCTTCGCTGGTGTTCGACGTCGAACTGCTGAAGGTGGAGCCCAAGTGAGCCCGCCGCGCCTGGCGGTGATCGGCGGCGGGCCGGCCGGCCTGATGGCCGCCGAGGTCGCCTGCCGCGCCGGCGTGCCGGTGGATGTGTACGAGGCCAAGGGCTCGGTCGGCCGCAAGTTCCTGATCGCCGGCAAGGGCGGGCTCAACCTCACCCACTCCGACCCGTTCGACGTCTTCGTCTCGCGTTACCGCGAACGCGCCGACGCCGTCGCCAGTTGGCTGCGCGACTTCGACGCCGATGCGCTGCGCGCGTGGGCGCGCGCGCAGGGTGTGGACACCTACGTGGGCAGCTCCGGCCGCGTGTTCCCGCTGGACCGCAAGGCCGCACCGCTGCTGCGCGGCTGGGTGCGCCGGCTGAAGGAAGAAGGCGTGCGCTTCCACGTGCAGCATCGCTGGCTCGGCTGGGACGGCGATGCGCTGCGCTTCGCCACGCCGGAGGGCGAACAGCGGGTGCAGGCCGGCGCCACCGTGCTGGCCATGGGCGGCGGCAGCTGGCCCGAGCTAGGCTCGGACGGCGCCTGGGTCGCGCCGCTGGCCGCGCGCGGCGTGGACGTCGCGCCGTTGCAGCCGGCCAATTGCGGATTCGACATCGCCTGGACGCCCTACTTCGCCGAACGCCACGCCGGCGCGCCCCTCAAGCCGGTCGTCGCGCACTGGACCGACGTGCACGGCCACGCGCACACGCTGCAGGGCGAATGCGTGGCCAGCGCGCACGGCATCGAGGGCAGCCTGGTCTATGCGCTGTCGGCGGACCTGCGCGAGCTGATCGCACGCGATGGCGAGGCCATGCTGTACCTGGACCTGGTACCCGGCCGCGATGAAGCCCGACTGCGTGCCGAGCTGGCGCGCCCGCGCAACGGCCGCAGCCTCAGCGAGCACCTGCGCCGCCATGCCGGCGTGAGCGGTGTGAAGGCCGCGCTGCTGCACGAAGTGCTCGGCAAGACGATCACCGCCGATGCCGCCACCCTGGCCGCCACCCTCAAACGCCTGCCGCTGAAACTGCTGCGGCCGCGCCCCATCGACGAAGCGATCAGCAGCGCGGGCGGCGTGCGGCTGGAAGCACTGGATGACCACCTGATGCTGCGCCATCTGCCCGGCGTGTTCTGCGCCGGCGAGATGCTCGACTGGGAAGCGCCCACCGGCGGCTACCTGCTCACCGCATGCTTCGCCAGCGGCCTGCGCGCCGGTCGCGGCGCGGTGGACTGGCTGCACGCCCGCGCCTGAGCGCGGGTTTCAGCGTGATTTGCTGTCGCGCAATGCCTTGACGCGCGGTGGCGGCTGGAACGAATCGGCGCGCGCCTCGGCCCAGAAGTCCTGGAAGACCGCATGGTCGGGCACCTGCCGCAACAGTTCGCCCGGTTCCAGATAACGATACAGCGAGGCCAGCGAACGGATCTCCACCGCCGAGACGCGGCGCAGGATGTGCTCGGGGCCCAGCTGCGAGGGATCGTTGAGGCCAGCGGCGGCCAGCAGCTCCCGCAGCGCGCGCAGGGTGTTCTCGTGGTAGTGGTGCACGCGCGTGGCCTTGTCGGCCAGGTCCAGGTGCTTCCAGCGCCGCGGATCCTGGGTGGCCACCCCGGTCGGGCAGCGGTCGGTGTGGCAGCTCAGCGACTGGATGCACCCCAGTGCGAACATGTAGCCACGCCCGGCGTTGCACCAGTCCGCGCCCATCGCGATGGTCTTGGCGATCTCGAAGGCGCTGGTGATCTTGCCCGCCGCGCCGAGCTTGATGCGCTCGCGCAGGTCCAGGCCCACCAGCGTGTTGTGCACCAACCGCAGGGCCTCGTGCATCGGCACGCCGACGTGGTCGATGAACTCGGCCGGCGCCGCGCCGGTGCCGCCCTCGGCGCCATCGACGACGATGAAATCCGGCAGCAGCCCGGTTTCCTGCATCGCCTTGGCGATGCCGAACCATTCCCAGGGATGCCCCAGCGCCAGCTTGAAACCGGTGGGCTTGCCACCTGAAAGTTCACGCAGTTGGGCGACGAACTGCAACAGGCCGATCGGCGTGGAAAATGCCGAGTGCGCCGCTGGCGAGACGCAGTCCATCCCCATCGGCACGCCGCGCGTGGCGGCGATCTCCGCGCTCACCTTCGCCGCCGGCAGCACACCGCCATGCCCCGGCTTGGCCCCTTGCGAGAGCTTGATCTCGATCATCTTCACCTGCGGATCGACGGCGTTGGCGGCGAAGCGTTCGGGGTCGAACCGCCCCGCGTCATCGCGGCAGCCGAAATAGCCTGACCCGATTTCCCACACCAGGTCGCCGCCGCGTTCGCGGTGATACGGGGAAATCGAGCCCTCGCCGGTATCGTGGTAGAAGTGGCCGCGCCGGGCGCCTTCGTTGAGCGCACGGATCGCATTGGCCGACAACGCGCCGAAGCTCATCGCCGAGATGTTGAACACGCTGGCCGAATACGGCTGGCGGCTTTGCGCGCCGATCAGCACGCGGAAGTCGTGAGAATCGATCTTCGCCGGCGCCACCGAGTGGTTGATCCATTCGTAATCCACGCGGTAGGTGCTGTGCAGCGTGCCGAACGGCACCACGTCCATCTGGTTCTTGGCGCGCTGGTACACCAGTGCGCGCTGCTGGCGCGAGAACGGCACCTCGTCCAGGTCGCTCTGCACGAAGTACTGGCGGATTTCCGGGCCGATGGATTCGAGGCCGAAACGGAAATGCGCCAGCACCGGGTAATTGCGCCGCAGCGTGCTGCGCGTCTGCAGCATGTCCCACACGCCGAGCACGCACAGCAACGCGAAGATCACCACGCCCCAGTCCCAGGCCACCCAGTAGCGCGCCAATGCCACGGAAAGGACCAGCATCAACAGGCAGAACGCGAAGGCCAGGTAACGGTACATCGATGCCTCTCTCGGGAAGGTCGGGCCGCAGGCCGCAGCCTAGAGCCGGTCGGTGACCGCCTCGCGCGGCCAGGCGGACTTGACGTCGTACACCACCGCGCCCGGCCGACCGAGCGCGATGACCTCGGCCGCACTGTAATCGCGGTACTGCGCGTGCGCGACCGCCAGCACGACCGCGTCGTATTGGCCGGCCTGCGGTGACTCGCACAGGCCGATGCCGCCATGTTCGAGCGCTTCGCGCGCATCGGCCCACGGGTCGCAGGCATCGACCTGCGCGCCCAGCGCCTGCAGCCCGCGCACCAGGTCCAATGCCCGGCTGTTGCGCAGGTCCGGGCAGTTCTCCTTGAACGTCACCCCCAGCACCAGCACGCGCGCACCGGCGATGGGCCGGCCCTGCGCGCCGAGCAACGCGGCCACGCGCGAGGACACGTGCTGTTCGACGCGGTTGTTCACCTGCCGCGCGGTGTGGATCAGGTCCGGGTGGTAACCCACGCTTTCGGACTTGTGCAGCAGGTAGTACGGGTCCACGCCGATGCAGTGCCCGCCGACCAGCCCGGGCCGGAATGGCAGGAAGTTCCATTTGGTGCCGGCTGCTTCGAGTACATCGAGCGTATCGATGTCGAGCCGGTCGAAGATCAGCGCCAGTTCGTTGACCAGCGCGATGTTGACGTCGCGTTGGATGTTTTCCACCACTTTGGCCGCCTCCGCCACGCGGATGGAGGGCGCGGGCCAGGTGCCGGCGGTGATGATGGTGCGGTACAGCGCATCCACCCACGCCGCCGCCTCGGGCGTGGAGCCGGCAGTGACCTTGCGGATATCCGCAAGGCGGCGCTGGCGGTCGCCGGGATTGATCCGCTCCGGGCTGTAGCCGCAGTGGAAATCCTGGTTGAAACGCAGGCCCGACCCCTGCTCCAGCAGCGGCACGCAGACTTCCTCGGTCGTCCCCGGGTAGACCGTGGATTCGTAGATCACCAGGTCGCCCGGCTTGAGCGCGGCGGCGATCAGCGCGGTGGCCGAACGCAGTGGGCCCAGGTCGGGCTGCTCGGCCTCGTCGATGGGCGTGGGCACGGTGACGATGAACACCTGCGCGGTGGCCAGCGCGGCCGGATCGTGGCTGTAGTGCAGCCGCGTGGCCTGGGCCAGTTCCTCGGCCGGCACTTCCAGCGTGCTGTCCTGCCCGGCCTGCAACCGCGCGATACGCTGCGCGTCGATGTCGAACCCCAGCGTGTCGCGATGGGCACCGAAGGCCACGGCGAGCGGCAGCCCGACATATCCCAGGCCGATGACGGCGATGCGCGCGGTGGCGGGATCAGGCAGGGCAGCGGGCATGCGGTTCCTTTCGGCGAGCGGGCGCGCCCGCCGCAGGCGACGCGCGGCCGGCAGCATAGCGCAGCCCCCGTGATTCACAAGCCGCGCGGGATCAGGCACGCTATCGTGCCGGCGCACACCGGCAGGCAACGCCACGCCCGAGTGGTGAAACTGGTAGACACAAGGGACTTGAACAATTTGAGCCTTCGGGGGGAAACACCCGAAGTGGCACCCGTCAAAGTCGGTGAACGCCCTGGACGCCCCGCGTCCGCGCCAACGCCGAGCCAAGCCCGGCCCGCAGCCGGGAAGGTGTAGAGAGCAGACGGCGGGCACCTACGGCCGCAGGGCTAGGGTGAAGGCGTGCTCCAGACCACGAACGGCGCCACGCGCGCCGGCGGCGAAAGCCGAAGTGGCACGAAAATCCCTCGCCGAAAGGCATGCCGGTTCGATCCCGGCCTCGGGCACCACCTCCTGCGTTCACGCGCCCCGCTTCCGGGGCGCGTGGCGCGTGCGCCTTACAGGATGGCCTTCAGCCCCTTGTCGGCGATGACGTTCAACAGCTTCAGCGCCGGGCCCGCCGGCCGCGTCTCACCCTGCTCCCACTTGCGCACGGTCGAGGCGGTGGTGTGCAGGTGGTAGGCGAACACCGGCTGGCTGAAACGCAGGCCTTCGCGCAGCCGCTTGATGTCGACGGCGCTGAAATCGCGCACCGGCGGCGGGCAGATCGCCTCGAACTCGCGCATGGTGACCTTGTCGATCGCCCCTGCTTCATACAACGCTGCCAGGTCATGCCGCAGCGATTCGGTCAGTTTGCTCACGCTCCACCTCGTTGGGATAGTTCGATAAGACGCAACCGCGTGCCTGCGGCCGGTGTACGGGGGACCAGGCGCGGCCAGGCCAAGCGGTGGCCGGGCCGGAAGCCCCAGTTTTTTTGTGCCGCTACCTTCATCGCCGCCAATGCGGTTAGAGTCGACACGAGGGATCGCGGGTGTACCTGCAGGGACAAGATTTCGCGCCGGCTTCCCGTGCGCCTTGGCTCCGCGTGTCCGGACCGCTCGACCCGGACGGAATGGGCCTGCACACGGGCGTGCTCCATTCCTTCGCTGCAATGGATCGTCCATGGACTCATCGCAAGTCACCGCCCTCGTCGACGCCATGTCCGCCCTCGCCGCCCGACTGGACGCGGTGACCTGGGTGACCGGCGCCCTGCTGGAAACCCATCCCGACCCGAATGCCGTGCTGGAAGCCTGGCGGCGACGCATGCCCGATGCGACCGACAGCGGCTTCGAGATTCCGGAAGCCGCCGCGACGTACCGGCAGAAGTTCCAGCAGGAGCTGGCCGAGTGGTCGGAGACGCTGGCCTCGATTGCCCGCGAGCATTCGCATAGCCCACGCTGACGGCTGCATGTGCGCCATCGCTCAGATCGCCCGCGAGAAGCCGCCGGCCGCACGCGGCTGGCGCAGGTAGCGGTCGAAACACATCGCGATCAGCCGCAGCAGCGGCCGGCCACGGTCGGTGGCGCGCACATGGCCGGCATCGGCCTCGACCAGCCCGTCGGCACGCAACGTCTCCAGCGCCCGCAGCTCCTCGGCGAAGTACTGGGCGAAATCGATGCCGTGGCGTTCGCCGATGCGCCGCGTATCCACTTCCCCCTGGCACATCAGCGACTGGATCAGGTCGCCGCGGATCACGTCGTCGCGCGACATCGCAAACCCGCGCCAGACCGGCACGCGGCCCTGGTCGATGGCCGCTTCCCAGACCGGCAGCTCGCGCGGGTTCTGCGCGTACGCCCCGCCCATGCGGCTGATCGCACTCACGCCCAGGCCGAGCAAGTCGGCCGCCGCGTGCGTGGTGTAGCCCATGAAGTTGCGGTGCAGTCCCCCCTCGCGTTGCGCACGGGAGAGCTCGTCGTCGGGCAGCGCGAAGTGGTCCATGCCGATGTACTGGTAGCCGGCGGCGGTGAGCCGCTCCACCGCCAGCCCCAGCAGCGCCAATCGCATCTCGGCATCGGGCAGGTCTTCGTCGCGGATGCGGCGCTGCGCGCGGAACATCGAGGGCAGGTGCGCGTAGCCGTAGATCGCGAAACGGTTCGGCCGCGCTTCCAGCACGCGGTCCAACGTGTCGCCGAAGCCGGCCAGCGTCTGCCTGGGCAGGCCGTAGACCAGATCCACGTTGACCGAACGCATGCCATGCGAACGGCAGGCGTCGATCAGCGCGAGCGTCTGGCGCGCGTTCTGCACGCGGTTGATGGCCTTCTGCACGGTGGGATCGAAATCCTGGATGCCCAGGCTCGCGCGGGTAAAGCCCAACTGCGCCAGGTCGCCGAGTTCGGCGGGCGCCAGGGTGCGCGGATCGAGTTCGATGGAGAAGTCGCGCGACTCCTCGCTGCTGAAGTGGAAATGGTGGCGCAGGCCGCGCAGCAGTTCGCCGATGAGATCGGGGCTGAGAAAATTCGGCGTACCACCGCCGAAGTGCATCTGCACGACTTCGCGCTTGCCGGCGAGCAGTGGCGCGATGAGGCTGGCCTCGCGCAGCACGCGCGCGACGTAGGCCACACCCCGGCTGCGGTCGCGGGTGATGACGCGGTTGCAGCCGCAGTAGAAGCACGGGCTGCTGCAAAAAGGCACATGGATGTAGAGCGACAGCGGCCCGGCCGGCGCTTGTTCGATCGCCTCGCGCAGCTGCGGCCAGCCGAAGCCGTCATGGAACTGCGGCGCGGTGGGGTATGAGGTGTAGCGCGGGCCCGGACGGTCGTAGCGGCGCAGCAGCTCCGCATCGAAGTGCCAGCGGGGGATGACGTGGGCTTGGGCGGTCGTCTGCATGGCGTACAGCATCGCCGGGTATACCCGCCCCGTCCTTGATCAGGATCAATGCCCGGTGCGGGCGGATCGCAGACCCCGGAAACGACAAAACCCGCCATGGGCGGGTTTTGTATGGAGGCCTGGGTCGGAATTGAACCGGCGTACGCGGATTTGCAGTCCGCTGCATAACCACTCTGCCACCAGGCCGGTGGGTTGCCAGTCTAGCCGAAAAACCGCGGCGGGTGACTGATAACACAAGGCCCCGCAAGCGGGGCCTTGTCTGAAACTGGAGCGGGAAACGAGACTCGAACTCGCGACCTCAACCTTGGCAAGGTTGCGCTCTACCAACTGAGCTATTCCCGCGTGAGCTGCGCATTGTACAGGGTCTTCACGTGCGTGCCAACCCTCTGTTGCCGGCTTCCTTCCATCGGCGGCGCCGGCGCAAGGAAGCGAATGTGGAGGCCTGGACGGGAGTCGAACCCATCTCTACGGATTTGCAATCCGGTGCATAACCGATCTGCCACCAGGCCCCGCATTCCATGTTCCCGGCGGCATCGCGGCCGCCTGGAATGACAAGGCCCCGCGAACGGGGCCTTGTCTGAAACTGGAGCGGGAAACGAGACTCGAACTCGCGACCTCAACCTTGGCAAGGTTGCGCTCTACCAACTGAGCTATTCCCGCTCGGGAGGCGAAATTCTACAGCGAACGCATCATGTGTCAACTATTGGATTCGACTTTTTTCGGGTTCTGACGCAGCGCCGCTTTTTCGTCTTCGCGCAGGCTCGGCCACGCCGCATGCAGGTACTGCAATCCCGACCACAACGTGAGGATCGCGGCGATCGCCAGCGTCCAGTCGCCCACGTGGAAAACGAAGCTGCCCATCCATATGCCCAGGCCGGCGGCCGGCTGGCCCGGCTGCACCGAATACAGCAGGCACAACAGCGCGACCATCTGCGCGGTCGTCTTCACCTTGCCGATCATCGCCACGCGCACCTTCGCCCGCTGCCCCAGTTCAGCCATCCACTCGCGCAGCGCCGAAACCGCGATCTCGCGGCCGACGATCACCGCAGCCCAGAACGCCATCCACGGCGTCGGGTGGCCCTGCACGATCAGGAACAGCGCCACGGCCACCATCAGCTTGTCGGCCACCGGGTCGAGGAAGGCACCGAACGCCGAATACTGGTGGTAGCGACGCGCGATCCAACCATCGAGCCAGTCGGTAATCGCGGCCAGGCCGAAGATCGCGGCCGCGGCGAAGTTGGTCCACGAATACGGCAGGTAGAACACCACGACGAGCACCGGGATCATCAGGATCCGCAGCAGTGTCAGCCAGGTGGGGATGGTCAACTTCATCAGGTGTCTCTATTCGCCGCTCGCGTCGGGCAGCGGCAGCCCGTGCAGGTTAGCGTAGATTCGGGCGGCCAGGGCGGCATTGACGCCCTCCACGCGCGCGATCTCCGCCTCGCCGGCGGCCTTGAGCCCGGCCAGGCCGCCGAAATGTTTCAGCAGGTTGGCGCGCCGGCGCGGACCGATGCCGGGAATATCTTCCAGCTTGCTGGTCATGCGCGCCTTCTGCCGCCGGCCACGATGGCCGGTGATCGCGAAGCGGTGCGCCTCGTCGCGCACCTGCTGGATGAACTGCAACGCAGGCGACGCCGCACCCGGGCGCAGCTCGCGCCCGTCGGGCATCACCAGGGTTTCGTGGCCGGCACGGCGCTCCTCGCCCTTGGCCACACCGACCAGCGCGACGCTGGTAATGCCAAGTTCGGCCATCACCGCCTGCGCCTGCGCAAGCTGGCCGGCACCGCCGTCGATCAGCAGCACGTCGGGCAGTACCCCGCCCTCCTCCACCGCACGGCGAAAACGCCGCTCCAGCGCCTGCCGCATGGCGGCGTAGTCGTCGCCCGGCGCGATGCCGGAGATGTTGAAGCGCCGGTACTGCCCCCGCACCGGGCCGGCGGCGTCGAACACCACGCACGAGGCCACCGTTGCTTCGCCCAGCGTGTGGCTGATGTCGAAGCATTCCACGCGCTTGACCGGCTCGGCCAGGTCCAGCATCTCGCGCAGTGCCTCGCTGCGCGCGTGTTGCGCGCTCTGGCTGGTCAGCTCCGAAGCCAGCGTGTTCTGTGCGTTGCGCGCGGCCAGCTCGACATAGCCGGCGCGCTCGCCACGCACGTTCCACTTCAACGCCACCTTGCGCTCGGCCGAGGCACTGAGCGCGTGCTCGAGCAGTTCGGCGTCGGGAATCTCGCGGTCCAGCAGGATCTCGCGCGGCGGCGTGTGCTCGATGTAGTACTGCGACACGAACGCGGCAAGGATCTCGTCGGCGCTGTCCTCGCCATTGGTCTTGGGAAAGAAGGCGCGCGTGCCGAGGTTGCGCCCGTCGCGGAACGCCAGCAGCAACACGCAGGCATGCGCGCCCTGGGTGGCACAGGCCAGCACGTCCAGGTCGGCGGCGCGGCCTTCGACGAACTGGCGGTTCTGCAGGCTGCGCAGCGAGGCGAGCAGGTCGCGAAGGCGGGCGGCCCGCTCGAACTGCAGCTGCTCGCTGGCCGTCTGCATTTCCTGCATCAGTTCTTCGCCGAGCTGGTCGCTCTTGCCTTCCAGGAACAAGGTGGCGCGACGCACCGATTCGGCGTAGTCCTGCGCACTCACCAGTTCCACGCACGGCGCGCTGCAGCGGCCGATCTGGTATTGCAGGCAAGGCCGCGAGCGGTTGCGGAACACGCTGTCCTCGCAGCTGCGCAGGCGGAACAGCTTGTGCATCAGGTTGAGCGTTTCGCGCACGGCGTAGACGCTGGCATAAGGCCCGAAATAGCGCCCGGGGGTCGCGCGCGGGCCACGGTGCAGGCCGATGCGCGGCCACTCCTCGCGGGTCAGCAACACGTATGGGTAGCTCTTGTCGTCGCGCAGCGAGACGTTGTAGCGCGGCGTCAGCGACTTGATCAGCTGGTTTTCCAGCAGCAGCGCCTCGGCCTCGGTGCGGGTGACGGTCACGTCCATGCGCGCCACCTGCGAGAGCATCGACATGGCGCGCGCATTCTTCGGCGAACCGTTGAAATAGCTGCCCACGCGCTTGCGCAGCGCGCCGGCCTTGCCGACGTACAGCAGCGTGTCGTCGGCGGCATACATGCGGTAGACGCCGGGAGCGGTGCTCAGCTGGGCGGCGAAGGCCTTGCCATCGAATCCGGCGGGCGGCGTGGCTTTCATTCCTGGATCGTGAACTCGCTCAGTTCGCCGCTGGCGATGTCGTAACGCAATACGCCATGGGCATCGGTTTCGGCAATCCACACGCTGCCGCCAGCCACCGCCACGCCGGCCGGGCCATTGAGGCGGCGCGGCAGCTTGACCGTGGCCAGCTCGCCGCCGCCCAACCGCAGGCTGCGCAGGCTGCCGTTGCCGCTGTCGGCAATCCACAGCACCGGCGAGGCCGGGTCCATCGCGATGGCCTGCGGGAACTGCAGGCGCGCGAGATGACGCGGGCCGTCGGCGTCGCCGAATTCCCACGGCCCCTGCCCGCCTACCAGTGTCTGTACCAGGTCCCCGCGCAACTGCATCGAGCGGATGGCCGAGCCGAGTGCGTCGCACACGTACAGCGTCTGCTGCACGGCCACCACGGCGGTAGGCTGCGCGAACGCGGCCAGGTGGCCGCTGCCGTCGCGCTCGTCCAGCGCCCCGGCACCGGCGCGCCAACGCAGTTCGCCCCGGCCCAGGTCATAACCCCAGATGCGGTTGTCGCCGGCCATGGCCACCAGCAGTTCGTTGCCGGCCACGGTGACGCCGTGCGGGCCGTCGAGCGACACCTGCGCCGCCTCGCCGACGACGCCTTCCACCGGCTCGCCGGCGCGGCCATTGCCGCAGAGCGTGTCGACGTGGCCGCTGGACAGGTTCACCCGGCGCAGCGCGTGATTGCCGGTATCGGCCACGTACAACGCTTCGCGTGCGACGGCCAACCCGCGCGGCCGCCGGAACGCCGCCTCGCCCAGTCCGCCGTCGATGAAATCGGCCGTACCCAGGCCGAACTGGCGCAGCACGCGGCCGTGATGGTTGCATTCCAGGATGCGGTGATGACCGCTGTCGGCGATGTACAGGCGATCAGCGGTGGCGGCCAGGCCGGTCGGGAAACGCAGGGTCAGGCGCGGCTCGGGATGACGTTCGGGCTGTACGCGCAGGTCGTCGTCGCTGGGCATCGGCTGCCCTTCGCAGACCGCCTGCAGCTCGCGCTCCAGTTCACCGCCCAGGCCGACCACGCGCTGGCGCTCGCGGCCTTGCGCGTCGATCAGCACCACCGTGGGCCAGGACACCACGCCGAAGCGGCGCCAGGTTTCCCATTCCCGGTCCAGCAGGATGGGGGCCTGCACGCCGTGCTGGCGCAGCAGCTTGAGCGAACGCTCCGGTTCGCGTTCGCTGTCGAAGCGCGGCACCTGCACCACGATCAACTGCACCCGCCCCGGATTGCGCGCCTGCCACTGCGACAGCTCGGCCAGGCGCTGCGCGCACCACTCCGACCCGGCATTGACGAAGGCCAGCACCAGCGCGCGCCCGCGATGTTCCTGCAGGGTCGACGGCCGGGCGTTCAGCCAGGTGGGGAATTCGGGGAATTCCTGGAGGTTCTGCGCGCTCATCGGTCGATTATGCCCAAAGCGGGCGCACGCGTAAGGCGCTCGACCGTGGCCTGCGCCGCCCGGTCCACCAGCCGCCAGGCGGCCTCGAACTCCGCCGGACCGCCGGTATAGGGGTCCGGCACTTCGCGGGCGTCGTCGACCCCGGCCCAAGGCAACCACAGCACCACGCGCTCGCGCAGCGCAGCCGGGGCCAGGGCGCGGGCATCGCGCAGGTTGGCCTCGTCGGCGCACAGGATCCAGTCGAAGGCCTGGAAATCGGTCCGGCGCAGCTGGCGCGCACGCAGGCCGGAGATATCCACGCCATGGCCGGCGGCGCAGCGGATCGCGCGCCGGTCCGCGGGCTCGCCGGCATGCCAGCCGCCGGTGCCGGCCGAGTCGACCTCGATCGAGCCGGCCAGCGGCGAGTCATCCAAGCGCGCCCGTAGCGCCCCCTCGCCCATGGGGGAACGGCAGATGTTGCCCAGGCACACCACCAGCAACCTCATGCAGCGGCCCAGCGCGCTTCGGCCCGCAGCAGGTCGTCCGGGGTATCGATGCCGGGCGGGAACTGCTCGGGCGTCAGCGCCACCGCGATGCGATGGCCGGCTTCGAGCACGCGCAGTTGTTCCAGCGATTCGACGCGCTCCAGCCGTCCCGGGGGCATCGCCGCGAACTGCTGCAGGAAACCCGCCCGATAACCGTAGATGCCGATATGCCGCAGCCATTCGCCGGGCGGCAATGCCTCGCGCGAGGCCGCGAAGGCATCGCGATGCCAGGGGATCGGTGCACGGCTGAAATACAGCGCGTGGCCGGTGTCATCGCGCACCAGCTTGACCACGTTGGGGTCGAACAGCTCGTGCGCCTCGCTGATCGGCGCGGCGAGCGTGGACATGCCCGCCTGGCCGGCGGCCAGCAGCCGGGCCACCTCGCGGATGCCCGCAGCCGGGGCGAATGGCTCGTCCCCTTGCAGGTTCACCACCACGGTGTCGTTCGACCAGCCCGCCTGGCGAGCGCACTCGGCGAGGCGATCGGTGCCGGAAGCGTGGTCCGGCGAGGTCATCGCCACGTGCACGCCCGCCAGCCCACCGATGGCTTCGGCCACGCGCGTGTCATCGGTGGCCACCCACACTTCGCGGGCACCGGCCTGCAACGCGCGTTCGGCGACACGTCGCACCAGCGGCTCGCCGCCCAGCAACCGCAGCGGCTTGCCCGGCAGGCGGGTAGCGGCATAGCGCGCCGGCACCGCGACGACGAAGGAAGGAATTTCGGCAGTCATGTCATGCACCGTGGGGACGGCAGGAGGAAAAGGAAAGGCTCAGCCGCGACGCAACTTGCCGAGGCGGTCCAGCAGGGCGACCCAGAAGGCGGCCGGCAGGTCGGCCTGCAGCGGCACGCTGAACATCCAATCGTCGGCAAATTCGCGGCACTTGACCGCGTCCTTCTCGGTCATCAGCACCGGGAGCTGGCTGCCGAACGCGAAGTCGGCGGCGACGTAGCGGTGATGGTCGGCGAACGCATGCGGCACCACGCCGATGCCGCGCGCGCGCAGCATGGCGAAGAAGCGCTCCGGATGCGCGATGCCGGCCACGGCGTGCACGCGCTGCCCGGCGAAGGCGGACAGCGGGCGCGCCCGGCCACCGCCCAGCGGAAGGGCCTCTTCCAGGCGCAGGCGCATCTGCCATTCGCCGAAGCCCGGCGCCATTGCGACCTGCTCGGCCGGGGTTTCGCCCAGGTTGACGATGCGAAAATCACACTCGCGTGCCCGCTCGGCCGGCTCGCGCAGCGGTCCGGCGGGCATCATGCGGCCATTGCCGTAACGGCGCTTGCCGTCGACCACTTCGATCTCCACGTCGCGCGCCAGCCGGTAATGCTGCAGGCCGTCGTCGCAGACCACAATGTCGCAACCGGCCGCCAACAACGCATGCGCGGCGGCGACGCGGTCGGCGTCCACGCGCACCGGCACGCCGGTCTTCCAGGCGATCAGTACCGGCTCGTCCCCGCCCAGCGAGGCCGTTGTGTCCGGTTCGATCCAGCGCGGCGTTCCCGCATCCTGCCGGCCATAGCCGCGGCTGGCCACGCCGGGCTTCCAGCCAGCCCCGCGCAGCTTTTCCACCAGGGCGATGGTCAGCGGTGTCTTGCCGGTGCCGCCTGCGGTGACGTTGCCGACGACCACCACCGGCACCGGTACCTGCCGGCGACGCAGCCAGCCGCGCCGGTACAGCGCGCGGCGTAGGCCGACCACCGCGCCGTACAGCGGCGCCAGCAGGCGTGCACCGAACGGTACCGGCAGGTCTTCGTACCAGTAGGCCGGGGTCTTGCTCAGGGTCTTGCTCATACCTGCCTTTCGCGGAACTGCATGCCGTGCAGGTGCGAGTACAGCCCCCCCTGCGCCAGAAGCTGCGCGTGGGTGCCCCGCTCGACGATGCGGCCGTGGTCCATCACCAGCACCTGGTCGGCGTGTTCGATGGTGGACAGGCGGTGGGCGATGACCAGCGTGGTGCGGTCGGGCATCAAACGGTGCAGTGCATCCTGCACCAGGCGTTCGGACTCGTTGTCCAGTGCGGCGGTGGCCTCGTCGAGGATCAGGATCGGCGCATCGCGCAGGATCGCGCGGGCGATGGCCAAGCGCTGGCGCTGGCCGCCGGACAGCAGCGCGCCGTTCTCGCCGATCGGGGTCTGCAGCTGCTGCGGCAGGCGTTCGATGAACTCCCAGGCGTTGGCGGCCTCGGCCGCGGCGCGGATGCGTTCCTCGCTGGCCTCGGTGCCGTAAGCAATGTTCGCCGCCACGGTATCGTCGAACAGCATCACCCGCTGGCCGACCAGGGCGATCTGCCGGCGCAGGTCTTCCAGCTTGTAGTCGCCCAGCGGCACGCCGTCGAGGCGGATGCACCCGCCGGTGGGCTCGTAGAACCGGGGCACCAGCCGCACCAGGCTGGTCTTGCCGCTGCCGGAGCGGCCGACGATGGCGGTGACGGTGCCGGGCCTGGCCTCGAAGGTGATGTCGTCCAGCGCCAGGCCGTCGTCCTGGCGGTAGCGCAGCATGACGTGTTCGAAGGACAGCTCGCCGCGCGCGCGCTTCACCTCGCGGGTGCCGGTGTCCTGCTCGGTGGGCAGGTCGAGAATGCCGAACAGGCGCTCGGCGGCGGCCACGCCGCGGGAAATGGCGCTTTGCACGCTGGTGAGGCGGCGCAGCGAGGGGATGATCGCCATCATGGAGCTCATCAGCGCCATGAACTCGCCCGCGTTGAGGCGACCGGCCAGCGATTCGCGCGTGGCGACGAACACGATCACCGCCAGCGCCAGCGCCGCGAGGAACTGCACCGTCGCCGACGCGGTCGCGCGAGTGGTCTCGACCTTCATGTTCAGACGCAGCATGCGATTGGCCAACACCTGGTAGCGCCCGATCTCATGCCGCTGGGTGCCATGAACCTTCACTTCCTGCTGGGCTGACAGCGACTGCTCGGCGGTCTGCGCCATGGCACCCATGCCGTCCTGTATGCCGCGGCTAATACGCCGGTAGCGCTTGCCGACATAGGACACGATCACGCCGATCAGCGGCACGACCAGGAGCATGGCGAAGGTGACCTTCAAGCTCATCTGCACCATCACCGCGAGCATATAGATGATGGTCAGGGTGTCGGCCACGACAGTCTTCAGGGCATCGGCGCTGGCCTGCGTCACCTGTTCGGTATCGAAGTTCAGCCGACTGACCATCACCGGGGTCGCCTCGTTGTCGAAATGCGTCGAGGGCAGCCGCATGTACTTGCCGAGCACCTGCTCGCGCAGGTCGCGCACCACGCTGCGGCCAGTGCGCGCCATGCAGTAGTCGCCCACGAACGTGGACAGACTGCGCATCACGAAAAGGCCAAGGATGGCCAAGGGCAACATCACCGCCGCGCGCGGCTCGGGATTGACGAAGCCTTCGTTGATCAGCGGCTTCATCAGCAGCATGAAGAAGTAGCCGGCGGTGCTTTCCACCACCATGCCGACCAGCGCCAAGCCCAGCCAGCTCGAATAGGGCCGCGAATAACCCAGCAGTCGCTTGTAGATCGGCCAGACCGGGGTTGCTTTGGCTGCGCTCACCGCTGTCCTCCTTGCTTGCTTCCCACCCCACCGGACACGGGGCGCCCGGCGTGCGGCAGGGACGGCCAATTATTGAATGTCATGCGATTCATCAAACGAATATACGAGTATCTCAACCGACAGTACGTCCATCTGTTGACCTGGCGCCAGCGCTGATCAGACTGGATTGGCCCGATCATGGGCGTTCACTGGAGTCTTGCAGATGATCAGAGAGTTGAGTGCGAAGGAAGTAAAGGAAGTCTCGGGCGGTAAAGCGGACTTTTCTAAAGTGAGCTCAAGCGTCACCAGCACTGCGCAGATCGTGGATGGGAATACCCAAAGGGCAAGACTCATCATCATGTGGCGATTGCTGGGCTAACCCGACATCGAAGCGCGGCCGGGCCATGAAGGCGCGGCCGCTCTAGCGCCCAACCTCGGGCGCCGTCGCGATCGCCAGCTTGCGAAAACCCAACTGGCCCAGCGCATCCTGCGCGGTTACCACGGCCTGATACGGCGTGCGGGCGTCGGCGCGCAGCAGCACGGTCTGCTCGCGGTCGTCGCCAGCCACCTCGCCGATCACCTGCTTGAGCGAAGCGATGTCGCTGCGCAGCACCTCTCGGTCATTGATGAAGTAGCGCCCGTCCGCATTCACCAGCACGCTCAGCGAACGCGGCGGCGCCGCGCTGTGCTGGTCGCTGGCGGTCGGCAGCTGCAGCTGCAGCGTCGAGCGCGCATCGAAGGTGGTAGTGACCACGAAGAAGATGATCAGTACCAGGATGACGTCGATCAGCGGCACCAGGTCGATGTGCGGCTCGTCCTGCGCGCGGTCGTCGCGGATGCGCACGCGCTCAGCCCTTGGCCGTGGCGGGCGCACGCGCCGGCGACGTGGCCGGCTGGCCTGCGGCCGGGCGCGTTGCGGTGGCCGCGCCGCGGCCTTCCAACGCGTCGAGCAGCAGGGTTGCTTCCTGCTCCATCTCGATCACGTAGCCGTTGACGCGTCCCTTGAAGTAGCGATGGAAGATCAACGCGGGCACGGCGATGATCATGCCGGTCGCGGTGCAGACCAGCGCCTTGCCGATGCCGCCGGCCAGCTGGTTCACGTCGCCGATGCCGTGGTCGAGGATGCCCAGGAACATCTGGATCATGCCGACGACAGTGCCGAGCAGCCCCAGCAGCGGGCCCGCCGAGGCGATGGTGCCGAGCGCGTTGAGGAAGCGCTCCATGCGGTGGACGATGTGGCGACCGGTGTCCTCGATACGCTCGCGCACCAGCTCACGCGGGCGGCCCCGCATGTCCAGCGCGGCGGCCAGCAACGCGCCCAGCGGCGAGCTGCGGCGCAACGATTCGATGTGGGACGGGTCCAGCTTGCCGCGCGCGGCCCAGTTGCGCACTTCCTCGCCCAGGCCGGGCGGCAGGACTTCATTGCGGCGCAGCGTCCACAGGCGTTCGAGCACGATCGCCAGCGCCAGCACCCCCAGCAGCAGCAGGGGCACCATGGGCCAGCCGCCCGCCTTGACCAGTTCCCACACGTTCAGATCCTCCGGCGCGATCGGCCGCCTGTTTGCTGGCCGATAGGATAGCAGTCGCGCGCAGGCGTTCCTCCGCGTCCCACCAGCGTGGCTGCCAACGGCGTTGTTCACGCACGGCCAGGCCGTCCTGGCGCAGCCAGACCCTTACCGCACCTAGCCGCGCAGTTTCCAGCGTGTCGGCGCCGCCCCGCGCCCACGCCCTTACCACCGCTGCCCGGGGATGGCCGAACCGGTTGCCATGGCCGGCGGCAAACACGGCCAGGCGCGCCCCTGTGGCCGCGATGAAGCGCGGATCGGAGGAACCGGCACTGCCGTGGTGCGGGGCGATCACGACATCGGCGCGCAGGTCGGCCGGATCCAGCCGGAGCAGGCGGCGCTCGATGACCTTGCCTATATCGCCAGTGAGCAGCGCTACGCGCTGGCCTGCCTGGATGCGCAGCACACAGCTGGATTCGTTGCCGAGGTAAGGGAATCCTTCCGGCGGATGCAGGAAGCGGAAGGTCACCCCGTCCCAGCGCCAGTGGCTGCCGCGACGACAGGCCGTGGACGCGCCGACGGCCGGCAT
Organism: Pseudomonadota bacterium; assembly: GCA_023386795.1. Classification (GTDB taxonomy): domain Bacteria; phylum Pseudomonadota; class Gammaproteobacteria; order Xanthomonadales; family Xanthomonadaceae; genus Stenotrophomonas_A. The sequence goes on along the minus strand of JAEWJB010000172.1, from coordinate 19,543 downwards.
GCCGGGTGGCACCCGCACCTGCGCCACCGGCGTCTCGGCCATGACGGCGGCAACGCCACCGGCATGGTCGCCGTCGCCATGGCTCACCACCAGCACATCCAGACGCCGTACCCCGAGTGCGCGCAGCGCCGGCAACACCACCCTTTCGCCTGCATCGAACCCCTCGTCAACCCGCGGGCCCGCGTCGTACAGCATGGCGTGGTGGCGCGTGCGCACCAGCACGGCCAACCCCTGCCCCACGTCGAGAATCGCCAGTTCAACCTCGCCCGGGCGCGGCCGTCGCGTGTCCGGCCACGCCAACCCCAGCCAGAGGAGCATGGACAGCGCCTTGCCGGGCATGCCGCGCGGCAGCAACCACCACAGGGCGCCCAGCAGGCCCAACGGCACCGCCCACCCGTTGGCATCCTGCCAGCCGGACTGCGCAAGCGCCCCGCTGCCTGCCCGCGAGAAGACGAGCCAACTGGCACTGAAGCAGGCCTCGGCCAGCCGCCACGCCCACGCCCCCGCGCCCGGCCACGCGACTTCCATTGCCAATCCCAGCAGGGCCATCGGCACGACGACCAGGCTCCACCATGGAATCGCGACCAGGTTCACCAGCGGCCCGATCCACGAGGACTGGGCAAACCAGGCCACCGATACCGGCAGCAGGCACAGCGTGGCGACCCACTGCGCGCGCAGGAATGTCGCCACCACCGGCAGTCGCCGCTCGGCGGAGGGCATCAGCATCGCCAGGCAGGCCACCCCGCCGAAGCTCAACCAGAAACCGGGCAGGAGCAACGAAAGCGGATCGAACAGCAGCAAGGCTGTCATCGCCAGCCCCAACGCCCGCAATGTCGTCACTCGCCGCCGGAGAGCGCGGGCCACGCACACCACCGCGATCATCAGTACGGTACGCACGGTTGGCAGCGAAGCGCCAGCGACCGCTGCATAGGCCGAGGCGGCCAGCACCGCGGCCCATGCCGCGGCGAGATCCCGCGGCCATCGCCTGGGCAATGCCGGCCATAGCCACCACACGGCGCGAAGTCCCCATGCACCCGCAAGCGCCACCATGCCCACGTGGAAGCCGGAAATGGCCACCAGGTGGGTCAACCCCGTCGCGCGCAGCAACAGCCAATCGGCTTCGTCTAGGCCGCGCGTGTCGCCCAGCGCCAGCGCGCGCACGAACCGCGCACCCGGCGCAGGCACGGTGGCCACGATGCGCCGGCTCATGCCCTCGCGCCATGCCTCCAGCCCTCGAGCACCCGACAGCCTGCGCGCTTCCGTCGGGCGCCGCACCTGCCCCATCGCCACGATGCGCAGCGCTGCCGCCTGCCGCTCAGCGTCAGCGCCGCCGGGATTACGCAAGCCGCGCGGCGCCCGCAGGCGCACCCACATGCGCCAGCGTTCACCCGCTTGCAGTGCGCTGCGCGGGCCGGGCGCCTTGGCGTCGAAATCGTCATACCACGCGATCTGCAGAAGATGCCCGCGCAATGAAGCCCGCGCGCCAGGCGCATCGTCCACGCGCAACAGGAACCGTGTACGGCGCGCATCCACCATCGGCAGCGCTACCACTTGTCCGCACACCTCGACCTCCCGCCCCTCTTCCGCAACGGGCCATTGCGCGCGCAGCACCGCGAGCGCGTGGCCGGCTGCCCACGCGGCGCCGAACAACGCGAAGGCAAGCGTGATCAATGTCCATCTGGCGCTTTCCCCGCGCCAGACCTTCAAGCCCGCTGCACATGCCACCGCGCCCAACGAACAGCCCATCACCCCGCGCACGGACCACGGCGCCCCCGCCCACGCCGCGATGCACGTACCTGCCAGCCACGCCACGAACGCACTGGAAGGTAACGCCATGAGCCTGCGACGCCCGCACGCATCGACTTGCACCACTTGCGCTCGCTCCTCCGTCACCCCTTGGTGTGACGGCCGGCGCCGCCGGCACCCGGTGGCCGACGGTACTGCGCCTCAGGGGGGCTGCGCGGAACAGGCCCGTCGCCCTCGCTGACGGCGCCGGCACGTCACAGGGAACAGGTTAGGCAGGCGCCCGGGCGTCGGGCAGCGGGAAAACACCCCATCGCGCTTAGGCAATGGGCGTGTCGTGAATCGGAAACCGGCTTGGCCGGCCGTGGGCCTATGCCGCCGTCGGTGCGGACAACTGGCGCAGCCGGCCTTCGTGCAGTTCCAGCACGCGGTCAAGCTTGAATGCCAGCCCACGGTCGTGGGTGACCAGGACCAGGCTGGTCTGGTGCTGCCGGTTGAGGTCCAGCATCAGTTCGAACACCGTCGCCGCGGTACGGTCGTCGAGGTTGCCGGTCGGCTCGTCGCCCAGCACGCAGGCCGGGCGGTTGACCAGCGCACGCGCCACCGCCGCGCGCTGCCGCTCGCCGCCGGACAACTCGCCCGGCTTATGCTCCAGGCGATGCCCCAGGCCGACCGCCTCGAGCAACTGTGAAGCACGCTCGCGTGCGGGCGCCACGTCCTCGCCAGCCAGCAGCACCGGCATCATCACGTTTTCCAGCGCGGTGAATTCCGGCAGCAGGTGATGGAACTGGTAGACGAAGCCGAGCGCGCGGTTGCGCAGGCGGCCACGTTCGCCATCGGAAAGCTCGGACATCGATTGCCCGGCCACATGCACCTCGCCGGCACTGGGCACGTCCAGGCCGCCAAGCAGGTGCAGCAGCGTGCTCTTGCCGGCGCCGGACGCGCCGACGATGGCCACCGTCTCGCCCGGCGCCACGGACAGGTCCAGGCCGTCGAACACCGGCGTGCGCATGCGGCCCTCGGCATAGGTCTTGCCCAGGCCCACGGCACGGATCACGGGGGTGGAACTCATCGCGGCCTCATTCATAGCGCAGCGCCTCCGCCGGCTGGGTGCGCGCCGCGCGCCAGGCCGGATACAGGGTCGCCAGGAAACTCATCAGCAGGGCGACGACGGTGATCGCCACCACGTCGGGGGTCTGCATGTCGGTGGGCAGGCCGGTGATGTAGTAGACATCCTCCGGCAGCAGCTTGATGTTGAACAGCGATTCGATCGCGCCGAGGATGCGCTCCAGGTTGAGCGTCAGCGTGATGCCACCGACCACGCCGAGCACGGTGCCGATGATGCCGATCAGCGAACCCTGCACCATGAAGACCTTCATCACCCCGCCCGGGGTCAGGCCCAGCGTGCGCAGGATCGCGATGTCGGCCTGCTTGTCGGTCACCAGCATCACCTGCGAGGACACCAGGTTGAACGCGCCCATGGCGATGATCAGTGAGAGCAGGATGCCCATCACCGTCTTCTCCATGCGCAGGGAGTGGTAGAGGTTGGCGTTTTCCTGCGTCCAGTCGCTGACGCGGTGGTCGCCGGGCAGCTTCAGCGCCAGGTCACTGGCGACTTCCCAGGCGCGGTCCATGTCGTACAGCTTCAGCCGCACGCCGGTGACGCCGTCCATGCGCAACACGCGCGCCATGTCTTCCATGTTGGCCACCGCCAGGCCGCGGTCGATCTCGTTGTAGCCGGCCTCGAAGATGCCGCTGACGGTGAAGCGCTTGTAGCGTGGGGCGGCGCCGAACGGCGTGGCCTGCGGCTCGGCCAGCATCACCACGACCTTGTCGCCCACGTTGACGCCCAGCCACAAGGCCAGCTCCTGCCCGAGCAGGATGTTGTACGAGCCGGGGGTCAGGCTGTCGGCCGAGCCCTGCTTCATCTTCTGCGCCAGCACCGAGACCTTGTCCTCCTGCGCGGGGACCACGCCGCGCACGATGGCCGGCTGGTTGCGGGTGCCGGTGATCAGCGCCTGGCTTTCGATGTACGGCGCGGCGCCTGCCACGCGCGGATCGGCGCTGGCCACGCGCAGGGCGGTCTGCCAGTCGCGTAGCGGCGCGCCATCGGCGCTGACGGTGGCATGGGCGGCCATTTGCAGCAGGCGGTCGCGGATTTCCTTCTGGAAGCCGCTCATCACCGCCAGGGTGGTGATCAGCACGGTGACCCCGAGGGCGATGCCCAGGATCGACGCCATCGAGATGAAGGAGATGAAACCGTTGCGGCGCTTGGCACGCAGGTAACGCAGACCGATGGCGACGGGAAGGGGTTTGAACATGCGCTGCGACCGTTCAGGGGAGGCTATGGTGCCATTGCCGGGCGTGAGGACGAAACCACGCGGCTGCGAGCGGCCAGTCGCAGTTCACGTCGTCGCGGAGGCGGCAGGGTGTCGGGCCAGAAAAGCAGGCCGTTGCGGCCACGCGGTCCGCGCCGCCAGGAGACGCGGACCAACGGGCCCATCCATTCGATGCGCAGATCGGCCACCGGCCTGCCGTCCACGCAGGCCGGCGCCGTACCCCAGGGCAACAGCAGTTGGCGCGGCGGCTGGCGCGCCAGCTGCCGCGCCTCCTTCACCGCCATGCCACACGCCAGCGCGCCCGCCAGGACCATCGCCCAGGCTGGCAGCGCGGAAAGAAACAGGGAAAACCACAGGCACGGCACCAGGCCCGCCAATGCCAGGCGCGCCGCGCCCGATGGCCGCCACTCAAGCCTGCAGGGTGCGGATACGCTCGATGAGGGCGGCCTGCGACGCATCCGGGCACACCTCGTAGCCCATGAACCAGCGCCACAACTTATCGTCCTCGCGCTCCAGCAGCAGCCGGAAAACGGCACGCTCTGCTTCTGGGGCATCGGCCCAGCGGCGGTCGAGGTAACGGTCGAACAGCCGGTCCAGCTCGCGCATGCCACGACGGCAGCGCCAGCGCAGCTTCTTCAATTCGGTGGCTTCATCCATCACGCAGGCCTTCCTCGCAAGGGCGCGCGGCGCCCGAAACGAACGCGGCACCAGGCCGAAGGGCCGGTGCCGCGCAGGGCCACCCTACGGGGTGGCCGGTCAACCGCCGGGCGCTCAGGCGCGGCGGGCCATCATCAGCTTCTTGATCTCGGCGATCGCCAGCGCGGGGTTCAGGCCCTTCGGGCAGGTGCGCGCGCAGTTCATGATGGTGTGGCAGCGGTAGAGCTTGAACGGATCTTCCAGGTCGTCCAGGCGCGCACCGGTGTCCTCGTCGCGCGAATCGATGATCCAGCGGTAGGCCTGCAGCAGGATCGCCGGGCCCAGGTAGCGCTCACCGTTCCACCAGTAGCTCGGGCAGCTGGTCGAGCAGCAGGCGCACAGGATGCACTCGTACAGGCCGTCGAGCTTCTTGCGGTCTTCCGGCGACTGCAGGCGCTCGCGATCCGGCGGCGGCGGGGTCTGGGTGCGGATCCACGGCTTGATCGAGGCGTACTGCGCGTAGAAGTGGGTCAGGTCCGGCACCAGGTCCTTGACCACGCTCATGTGCGGCAGCGGGTAGATCGGCACCTCGGCCTTGCCGCACGCGCTGATCGCCTTGGTGCAGGCCAGCGTGTTGGTGCCGTCGATATTCATCGCGCACGAACCGCAGATGCCCTCGCGGCAGGAACGGCGGAACGTCAGCGTCGGGTCGATCTCGTTCTTGATCTTGATCAGCGCGTCGAGAACCATCGGGCCGCACATGTCGAGATCGATCTCGTAGGTGTCGGTGCGCGGGTTGGCGCCGTCATCGGGGTTCCAGCGGTAGATCTTGAACGTGCGCACGTTCTTTGCGCCCGTGGCCGGGAAATGCTTTCCCTTGCCGATCTTGGAATTCTTGGGGAGGGTGAACTCTGCCATGGCTTTGAATCCGGGATAGGGGATTGGGGATCGAGCACGCGCCGGTCGCCTGTCATGTGGCGAGCGGCACGGGCCCCGTCCCGGCTAGGTCAGTAGACGCGCGGCTTCGGCGGCACCACGTCCACGTCCTGGGAGAGCGTGTACATGTGCACCGGACGGAAGTCGAAGCTGCACTTGCCCTTCTCGTCGACCGAGACCAGCGTGTGCTTCTGCCAGTTGACGTCGTCGCGGTCCGGATAGTCCTCGTGCGCGTGGGCGCCCCGGCTTTCCTTGCGCTGTTCGGCGGAGTTGATCGTGGCCACGGCGTTGAGCAGCAGGTTGTACAGCTCGTAAGTCTCGATCAGGTCCGAGTTCCACACCAGCGAGCGGTCCGAGACCTTGACGTCCTCGAACATGGCGAAGATCTCGTCCATCTTCCTGCAGCCCTCCTCCAGCGTCTTGCTGGTGCGGAACACCGCCGCGTCGGCCTGCATGGGGCGCTGCATCTTGTCGCGGATGACGGCCGTGGGCGTGGAGCCGTTGGCGTTGCGCAACTTGTCCAGCAGCGCCAGCGCCTTGTCGCAGGCGTTGGCCGGCAGCGGCTTGTGCGGCTGGTTGGTCTTGATCGTCTCGGCGCAGCGGTTGGCCACCGAACGGCCGAACACCACCAGGTCGAGCAGCGAGTTGGAGCCCAGGCGGTTGGCGCCGTGGACCGACACGCAGGCCGCTTCGCCGATGGCGTACAGGCCCGGCACGACTTCGTCCGGGTTGTCGCCGACCTTGCGCACCACTTCGCCGTGGTAGTTGGTCGGGATGCCGCCCATGTTGTAGTGCACCGTCGGGATGACCGGGATCGGCTCCTTGGTGACGTCCACGCCGGCGAAGATGTGGGCGCTTTCGGCGATGCCCGGCAGCTTCTCGTTGATCACTTCCGGGCCCAGGTGGGTCAGGTCGAGCAGGATGTGGTCCTTGTGCTCGCCGACGCCGCGGCCTTCGCGGATCTCGATGGTCATCGAACGGCTGACGACGTCGCGCGAGGCCAGGTCCTTGTAGTGCGGGGCATAGCGCTCCATGAAGCGCTCGCCATTGCTGTTGCGCAGGATGCCGCCTTCGCCGCGCACGCCTTCGGTGATCAGGCAGCCCGCGCCGTAGATGCCGGTCGGGTGGAACTGCACGAACTCCATGTCCTGCATCGGCAGGCCGGCGCGCATCACCATGCCGCCGCCGTCGCCGGTACAGGTGTGGGCGGAGGTGGCGCTGAAGTAGGAACGGCCATAGCCGCCGGTGGCCAGCACCACGCCGTGGGCGCGGAACAGGTGCAGCGAGCCCTCGGCCATGTCCAGGGCGAGCACGCCGCGGCACACGCCCTCGTCGTCGAAGATCAGGTCCAGCGCGAAGTACTCGATCATGAAGCGCGCGTTGTTGGCCAGCGACTGCTGGTACAGCGTGTGCAACATGGCGTGGCCGGTGCGGTCGGCCGCCGCGCACGTGCGCTGCGCCGGCGGGCCTTCGCCGAACTTGGTGGTCATGCCGCCGAACGGGCGCTGGTAGATCTTGCCTTCCTCGGTGCGCGAGAACGGCACGCCGTAGTGTTCCAGCTCGATGATGGCCGGAATCGCCTCGCGGCACATGTATTCGATCGCGTCCTGGTCACCCAGCCAGTCCGACCCCTTGATGGTGTCGTAGAAGTGGTAGCGCCAGTCGTCCTCGCCCATGTTGCCCAGCGCGGCGGAGATGCCACCCTGCGCGGCGACGGTGTGCGAGCGGGTCGGGAAGACCTTGGTTAGGCAGACGGTCTGCAGGCCCTTCTGGGCCAGGCCGAAGGTCGCGCGCAAGCCGGCGCCACCGGCGCCGACGACGACCATGTCGTACTTGTGTTCGGTGATCTTGTAGGCGGACATCTTGTATCAGTTCCCCAGCGCGATGCGCGCGACCGCGAAAATGCTGACGATTGCACCCAGGACGGCGATGAACTTCACCGACACCTGCAGCGCCAGGGCCAGGAGCGAGTTGTGGACGTAGTCTTCCAGGATGACCTGCAGGCCGATCTGCGCATGCCAGAACATCGCCACCAGGAAGCCCACCAGCAGCACGGCGTTCCAGGGCTTGGCGATGGCCGCGGTGGCGGCGACGTAATCGGCGCCCAGCAGGCTCAGTACGAACAGCACGAACCAGATGCCCAGCGCGACCAGCGCGGTGGCGGTCAGGCGCTGCAGGACGAAGTGCTCGGTGCCGGTCTTGGCGGCGCCCAGGCCGCGCACGTTCTTGAGCGGAGTGCGGAAACGGTTCACGCGACACCTCCGGTGGTCAGGACATAGCCCCAGATGAGCGCGGTGATGACCAGGCTGCCCACGACCGAGAGCCAGCTGTTGCGCACGAAGGCGGGAATCGAGAAGCCGTGGCCGAAGTCCTGCACGATGTGGCGGATGCCATTGCACAGGTGGTATGCGAAGCACCACGACCAGCCAAACAGGCACAGCTGGCCGTACCAGGCGCCGGCGAGCTGGCGGAAGCAGTTCCAGTGCTGCGGGCCCATCATCAGCGCCAGCAACGCGGCGGCGATGATCAAGGCGCCAAGGGACAGCACGATGCCGGTGGCTCGATGCAGGATCGAGGTGGCCATCTGGATCTGCCACTTGTACACATCCAGGTGCGGTGACAGGGGACGTTCTGGGGTCGCCATTCGCTGACTATTACTCGGCTGGGCGGCACGGCGGCCGCGTTGGCTGCACGCTGCTCTTAAAAATCGATGCAGCGACCGTTTTTCTCCCAATCGCCGTAGCGCACCGGATCCAGTCCGCCGCGCCCACCGATCTCCGCCGGCACGGTTTCCTGCGCAGATGGCTCTGCCGGAAGCGCCGCGTCTTCGGGTTCGGATTCGGGATGAGGGGTTGTTTGGCCTATCATTGTGGGTCTCGCAACGCACAAATTTTATGCCTCGCCCCCGTGCATGACAACCTTCACATTCCGGAAGCCGCTTTCACCGCGCTGCCCGGCCACGCGGTAATCGCGCTGGAAGGCCCCGATTCGGTGGCTTTCGCGCAGGCCCAGTTCGCCAACGATCTCGGCGCCCTGCCCGTCGGGCAGTGGCAATGGAGCACGTGGCTCAGCGCCAAGGGGCGGGTCATCGCGATCTTCATGCTGTGCCGGCCGGCGGCCGACATGCTGTGGCTGGTGCTCGCCGATGGCCGTGCCGATGCACTCGCCGCGCAGCTGCAACGCTTTGTTTTCCGGCGCAAGGTCAAGGTATCGGTGCGCACCGACCTGCACGTGGGCGGCCGTTTCGCCGCGCCGTCGCGGGCCCACGGCAGCGCGCTGGACGTCGACGGCGATGCGAATGACTTCGATCTGGGCACGACAGCGCTGCCACGCACGTTGCGGCTGTCGCCTCATCCTTTCGTCGTGCACGACGGTTTCCCGGCGCAGTGGCGGCAGGCCGACCTGCGCCTGGGCCTGCCGCGGCTCGACGACAGCGCGGTCGAACAATGGACGCCGCAGCAGATCGGCCTGGACCGGCTCTCGGCCTACAGCGTCAAGAAGGGCTGCTACCCCGGCCAGGAGATCGTGGCCCGCACCCATTTCCTGGGCAAGGCCAAGCGCGTGGCGCAGCTGGTCGAAGTGCCGCCGGGCACGCAGCCAGGCGCGGTCCTGCGCCACGGCGAACAGACCGCCGGCAGCGTGGCCAGCGTCGGCGGCACGCTGGCGCTGGCGGTATTGCCGATCGAAAGCGAAGGGCTGGACTTGCACCTGGGCGATGTGCCGGTGCCACGCCAGCCGCTGCTGGAAGGCCTGGCCCGCTGAGCGGGCCGGCCCGAAGCCCTAGAGCCGCAGCTCGCTCTGCGGGTCGAAGAAATGCAGGTGAGCGCCATGCAGCGCCACCTTCAGCGCGCCGCCCACCGGCGGCAACGCCTGCGGCGGCACGCGCATCACCAGCATCTGCTCGCCGAGGGTGAGGTTGACGAAGATTTCGTTACCCACCGGCTCGATGCCTTCCACCTTCCCCTCGAAGGCAACCGTATCGCTCGTCGCGGCCGGCTGCAGGTGCTCCGGGCGGATACCGACCAGCACCTCCCGGCCCTGCAATTCCTGCGGCGCGGCCAGCGGCACCTGCCGGCCATCGGCCATGCGCAGGCCGCCGTCCTGCAGCGTGCCGCGCAGCACGTTCATCGCCGGGCTGCCAAGGAAGCCGGCGACGAACAGGTTCGCGGGACGTTCGTACAACGCCATCGGCGTGTCGATCTGCTGGATCACGCCGGCGTTGAGCACCACGATGCGCTGGCCCAGCGTCATGGCCTCGACCTGGTCGTGGGTGACGTAGACCATCGTCGTGCCGAGCTTGCGATGCAGCTGCGCGATCTCGGTGCGCACGCTGTGGCGCAACTTGGCGTCGAGGTTGGAAAGCGGCTCGTCGAGCAGGAACACCGCCGATTCGCGCACCATCGCCCGGCCCAGCGCCACGCGCTGGCGCTGGCCGCCGGACATCGCCTTGGGCAGCTTGTCGAGCATGTCCGACAACCCGAGCAATTGCGCCGCATTGCGCACGCGCTCGTCGATCACCGCCTGCGGGTGGCCGCGCAGCTTCAGCCCGAAGGCCAGGTTCTCGCGCACGGTCATGTGCGGGTAAAGCGCATAGCTCTGGAACACCATGGCGATGTCGCGGTCCTTCGGCGCCACGTCGTTGACCACCTTGTCGCCGATGCGCAACGTGCCGCTGGTGATGTCCTCCAGCCCGGCGATCATGCGCAGCAGGGTCGACTTGCCGCAGCCCGAGGGCCCCACCAGCACCATCAGCTCGCCGTCGGCCACCTCGAACGTGGCGCCCTGCACCGCGACCTGTCCGTTCTCGTACACCTTGCGGACGTTCTCCAACTGCACTTTCGCCATTCGCTAGCCTCTTTGGATATCGTGCGTCACGGCGCGGAAGACCGCGCCGGCTTCGAATGGTCGCCGATGAAACTGCTCGCAATCGAATGCATTCGTTTTATTCTGACATGTAAGCGTTTTCATCTGGCAACATCGGAAACGGGAGGAGCAAGACGATGGACCTGAAAACCGTTCGCTCGCGTATGGAATGCGCGGGCGTGGACTATCCGTCATCCGCACCTCCGCCATCTCGTCGGGGGGCCTAACGGTGCGCCGGCATACCTGCAACAATCGGGGACTTTGGCGAAGCAGTGCGCCTGCTTGTGTGAATGCGCACGACAGCGCTGCCAGCCCGGCTTCGCGGCGGTGGAATCTGCAAGACAAACCACCTGCGAAGAGTCCTTTGAACCCCAGGATCCAAGCCATTGACAACGATGTCAGCAGAAACTGAAACTCGGCCAATGCACAACACTCTCTTCCTGTTCGGCGCAACCGGCGACCTGGCGCAGCGCTATCTCTTCCCCTCGCTGCTGCGGTTGTCCATCGACGGCCTGCTTCCGGAGGACTTCAAGGTCCGCGCGCTGGCGCTGTCGCCGCATGACACGGAGAAGTTCCGCGACATCCTGCGGCCGCGGCTGGAGCAGGCGCTGCCGCATGCCGGCGCGGCCGATATCGACAACCTGCTGCAGCGCATCGATTACCGCTCGGTGGACCTGCGCGACGCCGAATCGGTGGCCAACGCCGTGCGCGACCTGGCCGACCGCAAGTGCGTGAGCTACCTGGCGATTCCGCCGGGCCTGTACATCAGCACCTGCCAGGGCCTGTCGCTCGGCGGCGCGCTGGCCGCGCCGAACCGGCTGATGCTGGAGAAGCCGATCGGCCACGATTCGGCGAGCGCCGAGGAGATCCTGCGATCCATCGGCGCGCTGATCGACGAAGACCGCGTGTTCCGCCTGGACCACTACCTGGGCAAGGCCGCGGTGCAGAACCTGATCGCGCTGCGCTTCGGCAACACGCTGCTGGAGGCGGTGTGGAACCGCAATTACATCGAATCGGTGCAGATCCTGGTGGCCGAGAGCGAGGGCGTGGACGGGCGTGACGCCTACTACGCGCGTTCGGGCGCGCTGCGCGACATGGTGCAGAGCCACATCCTGCAGCTGCTGTGCCTGGTGGCGATGGAGCCGCCGGCCTCGCTGGAGTCCGATCGCATCCGCGACGAGAAGGTCAAGGTGCTGCGCGCGTTGCGCCCGCTCAAGGCAGAACATGCCGCGCGCGACAGCGTGCGCGGCCGCTACACCGCCGGCAGCATCCACGGCCAGCCTGCACAGGCCTACCAGCCGCCGGAAGGCAGCGACGTGGAGACCTTCGTCGGTGTCACCGCGCACATCGACAACTGGCGCTGGGAGGGCGTGCCCTTCCACCTGTGTACCGGCAAGCGCATGCCCGAGCGCACCACCCGCGTGGTGGTCACGCTCAAGCCGGTCACCCACTGGTTGTTCGAACGCCCGGACCGCCAGCACGCCACGCCCAATCGCCTGACCTTCCAGCTGCAGCCGCAGGAAAACATCGAGCTGGGCCTGATGAGCTCGCTGGCCGGCCCGGAATGGGGCGCGCTGGAACTGCAGCCGCTGGAACTGGAACTCTCCGTGCCCACCGGCCTGCATCGCCGCATCGCCTACGAGCGCCTGTTCCTGGACGCGTTCAATGGCAACCATGCGCTGTTCGTGCGTGACGACGAAGTCCGCGCGGCCTGGGCGTGGATCGACAGCGTCAGCGACGCCTGGAAGGCCGCCGAACTGCCGTTGCAGCCCTACCCCGCCGGCACCTGGGGCCCGGCCTCGGCCACCACGTTCCTGCCGCCGGGCATCGACCAGGAGGCGCAGGCATGAGCGCGGCGATGCAACCGGTGCTGGTCGCCGATATCGGCGGCACCAATGCGCGCTTCGCCCTGGCCGACCTTGAAGCCTCGATGCCGCTGCTGGAAGACAGCGTGCGCGAGTTCGCGGTGGTCGATTTCGCCTCGCTCGGCGAGGCGGCCCAGCATTACCTGGACCAGATCGGCGCGACCGCCCAGCAGGGCGTGTTCGCCGTGGCCGGCCGCGTCGATGGCGACGAGGCCCGCATCACCAACCATCCGTGGGTGATCTCGCGCTCGCGTACCGCCGCGATGCTCGGCTTCAACGAGCTGCACCTGATCAACGACTTCGCCGCGCAGGCGATGGCCATCAGCCTGCTGCGCCCGCAGGACGTCGTGCAGGTCGGCGGTGCCAGCTGGGAGCCGGCCGACATCCGCCAGCCACGCAACTACGGCGTCATCGGCCCGGGCACCGGGTTGGGCGTAGGCGGCCTGATCATCCGCGATGGCCGCTGCTATCCGCTGGAAACCGAAGGCGGCCACGTCAGCTTCCCGCCGGGCACGCCGGAGGAGATCCGCATCCTGGAGATCCTGTCCCAGCAGTTCGGCCGCGTCTCCAACGAGCGCCTGATCTGCGGCCCCGGCCTGGTCAACATCCACCGTGCGCTCAGCGAGATCGCCGGCGCCGACCCGGGCCCGCTCAAGCCTTCGGACATCACCGCGCGCGCCGCCGCCGGCGATGCCCGCGCGGCGCGCTCGGTGGACCTGTTCTGCGCCATCTTCGGCGCCATCGCCGGCGACATGGTGCTGATGCAGGGCGCCTGGGACGGCGTGTTCCTCACCGGCGGCCTGGTGCCGCGCATGCTCGATTCGCTGCAGCATTCCGGCTTCCGCCAGCGCTTCGAGAACAAGGGCCGCTTCTCGGCCATCATGTCGCGCGTGCCGTCGCTGGCGGTGATGCATCCGCATGCCGGCCTGCTCGGCTCGGCCGCCTACGCGGTGGATGTCGAACGCAACCGGGGGAACCGCGCATGAGCTCGTCGCGCGACCGCATCTCGCTGATCCGCCACGACGACGCCGACGCCTGGGTGGCGGGCATTGCCGAAGAGATGGCGAGCATCCTCGGCCACGAGATCGGCAAGCGCGGGCATGCCCGCATGCTGCTGTCCGGCGGTACCACCCCGGCGCCGGTGTACGAAGCGCTGGCACTGCAAGCGCTGGAATGGAACAAGGTCGAGGTCGGCCTGGTCGACGAGCGCTGGCTCTCGCCGCAGGACCCCGACAGCAACGCCTACCTCGTGCGCCACAGCCTGCTCGACCGGGCCGAAGGCGCGCAGTTCGTGCCGCTGGTGCGCCAGGGCAAGTCGCTGACCGACTGCGTGCACGACGCCAACCTGCACGCCACCCACGCCGCGCCGCCGTGCCTGGCGGTATTGGGCATGGGCGGTGACGGCCACACCGCTTCGCTGTTCCCCGGCTCGATCGACCTGCCCAAGGCGCTGGCCAGCCAGCAGCCCTACGCCGCGCTCGACGCGACCGGCTGCCCGGGCGCCAACAGCTGGCCGCTGCGCATCACGCTCACCCCGCTCGGCCTGGAGCAGTGCGAAACGCGCCTGTTGCTGCTGCGCGGCAAGCAGAAACTGGACATGCTCCAGGCCGCGCTCGCCGGCGAAGATCCCACGCAATACCCCATCCGCGTCGCGATCCAGCAGCCTGGCGCGCACCTGCGGGTCCACTGGTGCGCATGACGCGTGCCCCGCGGGCGGCGGCCATCGGCCGTCGTCCTTACCGTCCCGCCGCACGCCCCACCGGCGCCCGCGTGGCCTCCCACTCATAGCCGCCTGCCAATGAGCCTGCATCCGAATATCCAAGCCGTCACCGAACGCATCCGCCTGCGCAGCGCCGCCTCGCGCGCCGCCTACCTGGCCGGCATCGACGCCGCCCTGCGCGAGGGTCCTTTCCGCAGCCGCCTGAGTTGCGGCAACCTTGCCCACGGTTTCGCCGCTTGCGGCCCGACCGACAAGGACCGCCTGCGCGGCAGCGTCACCCCGAACCTGGGCATCATCACCGCCTACAACGACATGCTCTCGGCGCACCAGCCGTTCGAGCACTACCCGGAACTGATCCGCGAAACCGCGCGTTCGCTCGGTGCCACCGCACAGGTCGCCGGCGGCGTACCGGCGATGTGCGACGGCGTGACCCAGGGCCGCGCCGGCATGGAGCTTTCGCTGTTCTCGCGCGATGTCATCGCGCAGGCCACCGCCATCGGCCTGAGCCACGACATGTTCGACACCACCGTCTACCTGGGCGTGTGCGACAAGATCGTGCCGGGCCTGCTGATCGGCGCGCTCGCCTTCGGCCACCTGCCGGCGGTGTTCCTGCCGGCCGGCCCGATGACGCCGGGCATCCCGAACAAGCAGAAGGCCGAAGTGCGCGAGCGCTACGCGGCCGGCGAGGCCACGCGCGCCGAGTTGCTGGAAGCCGAGGCCGCCTCGTACCACGCACCGGGCACCTGCACCTTCTATGGCACGGCGAACTCCAACCAGGTGCTGCTGGAGGCGATGGGCGTGCAGCTGCCCGGCGCCTCCTTCATCAACCCGGGCACGCCGCTGCGCGATGCCCTGACCCACACGGCGGCCGAGCGTGCGCTGGCGATCACCGCGCTGGGCGAGGATTTCCGTCCGTTCGGCCGCCTGATCGACGAACGCGCCATCGTCAACGCCATCGTGGCGCTGATGGCCACTGGCGGTTCGACCAACCACACCATCCACTGGATCGCGGTGGCGCGCGCGGCCGGCATCGTCCTGACCTGGGACGACATGGACCTGATCTCGCAAACTGTGCCGCTGCTGGCGCGCGTGTATCCGAACGGCGAGGCCGACGTGAACCGCTTCCACGCGGCCGGCGGCACCTCGTTCGTGTTCCGCGAGTTGATGGACGCCGGGTTGATGCACGATGACTTGCCGACGATCGTCGAGGGCGGCATGCGCGCCTTCGCGCAGGAACCGCGCCTGCAGGACGGCAAGGTGGTGTTCGTGCCGGGTACGCCGACCAGCGCGGACACGGAAGTGGCACGTCCGGTCGCCGATGCGTTTGAAAGCCAGGGCGGCCTGCGCCTGCTGCGCGGCAATATCGGCCGTTCGCTGATCAAGCTGTCGGCGGTGAAGCCGCAGTACCGTCGCATCGAAGCGCCGGCCGTGGTGGTGGATGCGCCGCAGGTGCTCAACAAGCTGCACGCAGCCGGCGCGCTGCCGCAGGATTTCGTGGCGGTGGTGCGTTACCAGGGCCCGCGCGCGAACGGCATGCCGGAGCTGCATTCGTTGGCGCCGCTGCTGGGCCTGCTGCAGAACCAGGGCCGGCGCGTGGCGCTGGTCACCGACGGCCGCCTGTCCGGCGCGTCGGGCAAGATCCCCGCGGCGATCCACGTGACGCCGGAAGCGGCGCGCGGCGGTCCGATCGCCCGCATCCGCGAGGGCGACATGATCGTGCTCGACGGCGAGGCCGGCACGCTGGAAGTGAAGGTCTCGGCCACCGAGTGGGCGGCGCGCGAATTGGCACCGAACACCGCGCCGGCCGGCCATGACATGGGCCGCAACCTGTTCGCGATCAACCGCCAGGTGGTGGGCCCGGCCGACCAGGGCGCCATCTCGATTGGCTGTGGCCCGATGGCCGCCGACGGGACGATCTGGGAATACGACGCCGAATACGAGCTCGGCGGCGATGCCGCCGCCGCGGCTGCTCCGCACGAAGCCAAGGACGCGTAAGCGCCCTGCCCCCTTTGCAAGGTATCGAGGACACCATGACGATTGCCGATCTCCAGAACCGCGCCGAACTGCTGCTGTTGCAGGCTGGCATCCTCCCGGTCATCACCGTCGACAGCCTGGACCAGGCGCGCGCGGTCACCGACGCGCTGCTGGAAGGCGGCCTGCCGGCGATCGAGCTGACGCTGCGCACGCCGGTGGCCATGGAAGCGCTGGCCACGCTCAAGCGCGAGCGCCCCGAACTGGTGGTGGGCGCGGGCACGGTGTTGAGCGAGCTGCAGATGCTGCAATCGATCGATGCGGGCGCCGATTTCCTGGTGACCCCGGGTACGCCGCCGGTGCTGGCCGACCTGCTGGCCGATGCGCCGATCCCGGTGGTGCCCGGCGCGGCGACGCCGACGGAGTTCCTCGGGCTGATGGGCCGGGGTTTCCGGGTCTGCAAGCTGTTCCCGGCGTCGGCGGTGGGTGGCCTGCAGATGCTGAAGGGACTGGCCGGTCCGTTGGCGGAGCTGAAGCTGTGTCCCACGGGTGGCATCAGCGAGGACACGGCGGGCCAATACCTGTCGCAGCCGAACGTGCTGTGCATCGGTGGCTCATGGATGGTGCCCAAGGACTGGCTGGCCAAGGGCGAATGGCACAAGGTGCGTGACAGTGCGGCGGCCGCCGCAAGGATCGTGGCGCAGGTGCGCGCTGGCTGAGCGCTTCTCGTGCCTTGATGGTTTGAGGGAATGCCGCGCTTAGCGCGGCATTATTTTTGGGCAGCCTCGCGTGCTCGCCCACACCGCTGTCCTGTTCTGGATCTCCTGTAGGAGCGGCTTCATCCGCGACATTCCTGTAGGAGCGGCTTCAGCCGCGACCGTGCGATATCAATCCGCTTCGACTACACGCAACAAGCAGGCCAACAGCCCCCCGCCGGCCCGATCACGTGCCGCGGACGAGCCGGAAAGCGCCAGCTTGTCGCAGGTTGGTCCCCATCGCCTTCCCAGGCCTAACATAGAGCGTCGACAGGAGCCCTTGATGCATTCGTCCCACGAACATCATCACGACGCGGCTGGCCCTTCCCATGCGTGCTGCCACGGCCAAGGCAGCGGCGATCCCGCCCCGCTGCGCGATCCCGTCTGCGGCATGCGTGTCACGACGGAATCGAAGCATCGCCTCGAGCATGAGGGCCAGACCTACTACTTCTGCAGCGCCGGATGCGCGGCCAAGTTCCAGGCGACGCCTGCGCGTTACCTGCACGGCGATGGGCATGCCGCCGCGAAGCCGAACCCGCCCGCGCCGGCCGGCACGATCTACACCTGCCCCATGCATCCAGAGATCCGGCAGGACCATCCGGGCACCTGTCCCAAGTGCGGCATGGCGCTGGAGCCGGAAATGCCGAGTCTCGAAGAGGACGACAACCCCGAGCTGCGCGATTTCTCCCGCCGTTTCTGGTGGACGCTGCCGCTGTCGCTGGTGGTGATGTTGCTGGCCATGTTCGGTCATCGCCTGCACTTGATGGACATGGCGACGCAGAGCTGGGTCGAGCTGTTGCTGACGTTGCCGGTGGTGCTGTGGGCCGGGGCCCCCTTCTTCCAGCGCGGCTGGCAATCGGTGGTCCACCGCAGTCCGAACATGTGGACCCTGATCAGCCTGGGGACCGGGGCGGCCTTCGTCTACAGCGTGGTGGCCACGGTGGCACCCGGCGTATTCCCCGCATCCTTTGTGTCGATGGGCCGGGTGAACGTGTACTTCGAGGCGGCGGCGGTGATCATCTCGCTCACGCTGCTTGGCCAGTTGCTCGAACTGCGCGCACGGGCGCAGACCTCGGCGGCCATCCGCTCGCTGCTCGGGCTGGCGCCCAAGACCGCGCGGCGCCTGCGCGAGGACGGCCAAGAGGAAGACGTGCCGCTGGCCGACGTCCAGGTCGGCGACCGGTTGCGGGTGCGGCCCGGCGAGAAGATCCCCACCGATGGTCGCGTGCTGGAAGGCCAGAGCGCGGTGGACGAGTCCATGCTTACCGGCGAGCCGGTGCCGCTGACCAAGCGTCCTGGCGATGCGCTGATCGGCGCCACGCTCAATACCAGCGGCGCGCTGTTGATGCGCAGCGAGCGCGTCGGTGCGGAGACGGTGCTGTCGCAGATCGTGCAGATGGTCGCGCAGGCGCAGCGTTCGCGCGCGCCGATGCAACGCATGGCCGATGGCGTGGCCGGGGTATTCGTACTGGCGGTGGCCGCGGCGGCGCTGCTGACATTCTTCGCATGGGGCCTGTTCGGTCCGGCGCAGGGCTGGGTATTCGGCCTGGTCAACGCGGTCGCGGTGCTGATCATCGCCTGCCCTTGCGCGCTGGGGCTGGCGACGCCGATGTCGATCATGGTGGCGACCGGTCGCGGCGCCACGCTGGGCATCCTGTTTCGAGACGCGGCGGCCATCGAGAACCTGCGCCGCGTCGACACGTTGATCGTCGACAAGACTGGCACGCTTACCGAAGGCCGACCGGCTTTCGAGCGCGTGGTGCCCGCCGCGGGGTTCGATGCCGATACGGTGTTGCGCCTGGCCGCCAGCCTCGACCAGGGCAGCGAGCATCCGCTGGCCGCGGCGATCGTCGCGCAGGCGCGCGCGCAGGAACTGGGATTGTCGAGCGTCGAAGACTTTGAATCAGCGTCGGGCATCGGCGTGCGCGGCCGCGTGGAGGGCCACGCGCTGGCACTGGGCAATGGCGCGCTGATGGCGCAGGTGGGCGTGGAGGTGGCGCCGTTGTCGGAACAGGCGGAGGCGTTGCGCATGCAAGGCGCGAGCGTGATGCACCTGGCCGTCGATGGCGCACTGGCCGGCCTGCTGGCGGTGGCCGACCCGATCAAGCCCAGCACGCCCGAAGCGCTGGCCACGTTGCATGCCGCCGGCCTGCGCGTGGTGATGGCCACCGGCGATGGCCAGACCACCGCGCGTGCGGTGGCCGCGCGGTTGGGCATCGACGAGGTGCATGGCGAAGTGAAGCCGCAGGACAAGCTCGCGTTGGTCGAACACTTGCAGGGCGAAGGCCACGTGGTGGCGATGGCCGGCGACGGCATCAACGACGCGCCGGCGCTGGCGCGCGCCGATGTCGGCATCGCGATGGGCACCGGCACGGATGTGGCGATGAACAGCGCGCAGGTGACGCTGGTGAAGGGCGACCTGCGCGGCATCGCGGTGGCGCGCGGCCTGTCGCAGGCCACCGTGGCGAACATGCGGCAGAACCTGGGCTTCGCGCTGGTCTATAACGGCTTGGGTGTGCCGCTGGCCGCCGGTGTGCTGTATCCGCTGACCGGCTGGCTGCTGTCGCCGATGTTCGCGGCATTGGCGATGAGCCTGAGCTCGGCCTCGGTGGTGGGCAATGCGCTGCGGCTGCGGCACCAGCGGCTAACGGGATGAGCACCTTGTAGGAGCGGCTTCAGCCGCGACCGACGCAACCCTTGGTCGCGGCTGAAGCC
>JAEWJB010000088.1 GCA_023386795.1 Pseudomonadota bacterium | reverse complement strand
CGTAGGCTCGGTTTTTTCTTAGGTTGTTCAGTTTCTTCTGAAGTTGTAGTGGATTTTAAAGTATCTTCAGCGATTTGGGTACCTTCATATTCATTTGGATCAAAGAATAAACCTTGCCCATTTTCGCGTGCATAAATGCCCATTACTGCATTTAAGGGTACATAAATGTCACGTGAAACGCCACCAAAACGCGCAGAGAAGGTAATAGCATCGTTACTCATGGTTAACTGATGCACAGCATGAGGCACGATATTTAACACAATCTGACCGTCCTGAATGAATTGTTCCGGTACCATGGTATTGGGCTGAGTCGCATCAACCAGTAAATAAGGGGTAAGGTTGTTGTCACAGATCCATTCATAAATAGCACGTGCTAGATAAGGTCGGGTAGGGGTGAGATTCAATTCTTGTTCAGACATGATGTTGCTCGATTAATTTACTAAAAATTCGCTGTAGCGGTTTTTTTCCTGCATTGTTAAGGACTTGATAAATGCAGGTCGGCTAAAAATTCGTTGACAATATAGATGAATGGGACGGCAATGCTGTTTAGGCAATTCGATGCCCATGGCCTTTAACCGTATAAAAATGGGTGCCAGCATGCAATCTAAAATTGTAAAGTTTTCAGACATAAAAAAGGGAAAATGCTGAAATAATGGCGTAAGTGAAATAAGCGTATCTCTGAGTTGCTTTTGAGCTTTTACTTTCTGTTTTTCATTTAGGGTATCTGGATGACGTAGCATAATATCAGCCAGTTTTAACCAGTCTTGATCAAAACGCCAGATATACTGACGTTGTTCTGCGCGTGGCATCGGAGCATCCGCATAGAGCTTGTTTTGACGATAGCGGTCATCTAGATATTCGGAAATAATGCCACTATTGAAGAGCTTAAGCTCATTCTCAATCATCATAGGAAGCTGGTTATAGGGATTTAGACTGGCGAGATCTTCATCATCTTCATCTACAATAATTAGATTATATTTGATTTGCTTCTCGGCAAGTACATAGCGTATCCAGTGTGAGCGAAAATCATCCGCATGACTGTAAAGCGTGATTCCTTGTGGAGGTGCATTTTCGATTGACATAATCCGAAGCAGTGATAAATGAATAGGATAGGATACTAAAATTGGGCTATAAAATCACGGTTCAATGGTGATGAATGAAATTTATATTTTTTGCTGTGCCCATTTTTAACTTGTAGATGGCCAAGCACTGGTTTTTGTATGATGGCTAATCATTATTGGCTGTGATCTTTTATAGGTATCGATTCGTTTTATTCGTCAGTTCTTTGTAATAGGCAATAAAAAAGCCTCGGATAAACCAAGGCTTTTTGTCCGATTCGGTAAACGAATTAACGTTTAGAGAATTGAGGACGTTTACGAGCTTTACGTAAACCAAGTTTCTTACGTTCAACTTCACGAGCATCACGAGTAACGAAACCAGCTTGACGAAGAGCAGGTTTAACAGATTCGTCAGCAGCGATCAATGCACGAGTAATACCGTGACGGATAGCGCCAGCTTGACCACCGATACCACCACCAGCAACAGTGATGTAAAGGTCAAATTTTTCAGTAGCTTCAAGAAGCTCTAAAGGTTGACGAACAACCATACGAGCAGTTTCACGACCGAAATATTGCTCAAGAGTACGGTTATTGATTACGAGTTTACCTGTACCAGCTGATAAGAAAACACGTGCAGTTGCGGTCTTACGGCGACCTGTACCATAGTTAGTAGCCATGTGCTGTATCCCTTAGATGTCCAAAACTTGTGGCTGTTGAGCAGTATGTGGATGCTCAGTACCAGCGTACACTTTCATTTTTTTGATCATTGCATAACCAAGAGGACCTTTTGGCAACATGCCTTTTACAGCGCGTTGGAAAATTTCTTCTGGTTTGTGAGCAACTAATTTCTCGAAATTAGTTTCACGAATACCACCAGGGAAACCAGTATGGCGATAATATTTCTTATCAAGTGATTTTTTACCAGTCACTTGAACTTGCTCAGCATTGATAACAACGATGTAATCACCAGTGTCAACGTGAGGAGTATAAGAAGTTTTATGCTTACCGCGTAAACGA
Source organism: Pseudomonadota bacterium (assembly GCA_023386795.1). Taxonomy (GTDB): domain Bacteria; phylum Pseudomonadota; class Gammaproteobacteria; order Xanthomonadales; family Xanthomonadaceae; genus Stenotrophomonas_A. The sequence continues at coordinate 1,591 of JAEWJB010000088.1, read as the reverse complement.
CGAGCGATTTCAGTCGCAAGACGACCTAAAGTTTTGCCAGAAGCATCAACAACGTACCAGTCGTGTTGAACTTCAGCTGGCTTAGCGCTGAGAGTTTTCATTAAACCACTACCTATTATAGTTGGTTTGGACTATGGAAGCTGTCCAAACAAAAGGAGACGCGATTCTAAACGAAAACGTGAAGAATCACAAATGAAAATATAAAATTTCAAGTGGCATATTTTACATGAGAATATCGCTAAAACCTAGAGAAAAGTTTAAAAAATAATCTATAATTTACAGCACGAGAAATTCATAAAAAAATATAAAAAAAGGGGGGCAAATGAATCGCTCAAATGCAGTTTTACAGGTGTTTTTAATTTTATATATCAGCTTGATTAATTTATTGTTTCTCAGTTTATTTATTGCAGAGCTTAAATACTGCAATTATGACTATGTTTTTGCCATAGTATTTTTTAGCATCGTCACGTTGGTTGTTCCATTTGTGCTCATACTCATCGCATCTTGGATCACGCCAGCTGACTTGGCGAATTTTGCACAAAAATTAAAAAAGTATTGGTTGATCAATGGTGGCATATTTTTGGGCTTTATCTTATTCAGTATTTTACTTAGCTTTATGCAAACCCATACAAAATGCACGCTTTACTTTGGGTAAACAATTAAAATTTTCTGTATGGTTGCGTTCCAGTATATCACTCTGGTTTTTAGGTAACTTGAACACCAAGGGCAGATATGATTACAGCACGTGAAGAAGTTGAATTGATCAAGTGTATAATAGCCTTTCATCGGCCTTATCAATGAATGTCATGCTCCCTTTATATATCACCAGCGGTGAACCAGCAGGAATTGGTCCTGATATCTGTTTAAGTCTAGCCAATCGTCAATTTGAACGACCAATAGTGGTTTTAATTGATGGTGATTTGATAAAACAGCGTGCGCAACAGTTAAAGCTCAATGTTGAATTGGTTGAATATGTTGGCCAAACGGAAGCTGCACCCATTGGACAGCTTTATATTGAGTCCATTCCTTTAAATAGCACTGTTGTTGCAGGGCAGTTAAATGCTGACAATGCTGCTTATGTATTAGAACAATTACGTCGTTCGGCAGACTATGCCATGTCAGGTAAAAGTGTCGGTGTGGCTACAGCACCAGTACAGAAATCTATTATCAATGAAGCGGGTATTCACTTTAGTGGTCATACCGAATATTACCAGGAATTTGCTGGGGTACCGCGTGTAGTGATGATGCTGGCCACCAAGACTTTACGTGTAGCGCTAGCGACTACCCATTTGGCCTTACGCGATGTACCTGATGCCATTACGCCTGAACGATTGCATCAAGTCATTGATATTCTGATTCATGATTTAAAAACCAAATTTAAGATTGATCATCCGCGTATTTTAGTTTGTGGTCTGAATCCGCATGCCGGTGAGGGTGGCTACTTGGGTATGGAAGAAATTGAAGTGATTAATCCTGTGCTGGAAAGTTACCGTGCACAGGGTGTCAATATGAGTCTCAGTTTGCCGGCCGATACTTTATTTACTCCTGAAAATTTAAAAGATGCCGATGCCGTTCTGGCGATGTATCACGA
>JAEWJB010000147.1 GCA_023386795.1 Pseudomonadota bacterium | reverse complement strand
TGGCACGGCGGCGGCCGGCGGGGCCGGCTGGCCCGGGTTGGCGGCCCCCGGCGGGGTGTTGCTGGTGGCGCCGGGCACGCCCTGCGGGCCGGCGGTGCTGGTGCTGTTCTCGCTGACCTGCTCGCTGCGCAGCTTCGGCGGCTCGCCGTTGAACAGCTCGCGCGCTTCCTCCACCACCGAGAAGTCCATGTCCACGCTGACTTCCGGGTTGACGCGGCCGGCGCCGGTCAGCGGCTCCAGCAGTTCGCGGATGCGCTGGTTGTAGGCGCTTTCCTGGCGGCGTACCTGGTCGAACTGGGCGGCGTTGAGTGCCGCGTCGCTGTTGGGGTCGGCGATGGTGAGCATGCGCCCGCTCTGGTCGACCACGGTGACGCGTTCCGGCGCCAGGTCCGGGATCGAGGAGGCGACCAGGTGCACGATGGCATCGACCTGGTTGCGTTCCAGGGTCTGGCCGCCGCGCAGTTCCAGCACCACCGAGGCGCTGGCGACTTCGCGCTGGCGGGTGAAGGCGCTGGGCTTGGGAATGGCCAGGTGCACGCGCGCGTCGCGCACCGGGCGCAACGTGGTGATGGTGCGCACCAGCTCGGTTTCCAGCGCGTGCTGGTAGCGCGCGTTCTCCACGAACTGGCTGACGCCGAAGCCCGGGTCGCGCTCCATCAGCTCGAAGCCCAGGCGACCGCTGTCGGTGAGGCCGGAGCCGGCCAGCTTGAGCCGCGCATCGTGCAGGTTGGCTTCCGGCACGGTGATGCCGCCGGTGGCCGGGTCGATCTTGAACGGGATGTTGGCCGCGCGCAGCAGGTCGGTGGCTTCGGCAGTCGCCTTCTCGTCAAGGCCGGTGTACAGCGCCGTGTAGCCGGGCTTCTGCGACCAGAAGAACACCGCCAGGCCGGCGGCCACGGCAAGGGCGATCATCGCCATCAGGCCCAGGCGGCGGGTGATCTGCAGGCTCTGGATGCGGTCGAACCAGCCGCCGGCCTTGTCGGCGCCCTGGGCGAAGCTGTCCTTGGTGAGTGCGAGTGCCATCCGGTATCAACCTTTACAGCGGCATGTTCATCACGTCCTGGTAGGCCTGGACGAGACGGTTGCGGACTTCCACGGTGGCGCGGAAGGCGATCTGGGACTGCTGGGAGGCGACCATGACGCGCGCCAGGTCGGCGCTGGGGTCACCCATTTCGAAGGCCTTGGCGAGCGCGCCGGATTTCTGCTGCGCTTCGTTGACCCCGTTCAGGGCGCCGCGCAGCGTTTCGCTGAAGCTGGCGCCCTGGGGAGCGCCGGCCGCTTCGCTGCCGGCCAGGCCCTGGATCGCGGTGGACTGGCCGACGTCGGCGGCCGGGCCGAGCGCAGCCGAGCCCATCTGGCTCTGGTAGCTGCGGATCTGCGACAGGATGGAGGTGATGGAATCGCTCATGGGAACGGCCAGGACGACGGTCGCCGTTCACGATGCAATGCGTGTGCCAAAGCCGCGCCGGTTTTCCGGCGCGGGTGCCCGGCGCTAGGGCAGCCAGGCTGCGCGCCAGTCGTCCAGCCCTTCGCCGGCCAGCATCCAGTCCCGGCGCACCGCCTCGCGCAGCGCATCGCCCGCCGCGGCACGGGCATCGGCGTCGGCCAACTGCTCGCGGATCGCCGCGACCCAGTCGCGGTGGCGGTTGGCCACGCGCGTGACCGGCAGGACGCCGCGGTACGGCTCGATGTCGCTGGCCACCACCGGGATCGCGCAGGCGCCGTACTCGAGCAGGCGCAGGTTGCTCTTGCAGGCGTTGAAGCGGTTGTCTTCCAGCGGGGCGATGGCCAGGTCCAGGTGCAGCCGGGCCAGGGCGCGGGGGTAGATGGAAATGTCCACGCCCGCGTGGAACTCCTTCACGTAACGCTGCAACGGTTCCGGGCACAGGCCCATGAACACCCAATCCACTTCGCCCGCCAATGTGCGCACGACGTCCAGGATCATCTCCAGGTCGCCGGTATGCCCGATGCCGCCGGCCCAGCCTACGCGCGGGCGCGGACCGACATTGCGGCGCAGCTGCGGCAGGCGCGTCCACCAGGCCAGGGGCAGGCGGTTGCGGGCGACGCGGATGTCCGGGTGCAGTCCGGTCAGCGCGTCGGCCAGCGCGGGCGTGGATACCACCACGCGATCGACCAGGCTCAGCGCGCGCGGCAGGCTGCGGCGGATGTCGGCGGGTATCCCGGCGCGGTGCGCGCTGCGCGCCGGCAGTTCGAGCAGGTAGTCATCGAGTTCGTACACCTTCAGTGCGCGCGCATGACGGGGCATGGCTTGGATGCGCGCGAGATCCTCCTCGCCCACGCGACGCTGCAGGATCACCACGTCGGGATCGATGCGCTCGTGCTCGACGACGTCCACGAGCAGGGCATGGGCCGTGCCTTCCACGGCGCCAGCGGCCTGCAGGGCGGCCAGCGGTTGCAGCACGCGGTACTGCCCGCTGCCATGCGCGTCCGCGGGATGCGCCAGCACGCGCACCTGCGGACGATGTGGCAACGGCTGCCAGGAGAAGCCCGATTCTCCCAGGCGGAAGCCGCCGGGCACGTCGAGCCGCAGGCTGGGGTGATAGGTGGGCGCCTGGGCGATGCGCGACAGCCAGCGATCCATCAGCCGGCCGCGCGGCGCGTCGGGCAAGGTCGGGACTTCGGCATGCAGCAGCACGGCCTCCGGCACGCATACCAGCCGGTAGCCGTGGCCGCTGGCGCGCAACGACAGGTCGATATCTGCGCCGGCATCGGGGAAGGTGTCGGCGTCGAAGCCGCCGAGCCGCTCGAACAGCGCCCGCTCGATCAGCAGGCAGCGGTCCGACACCGCGGCCACGCCATGCGCAACCTGCAATCGCCCCAGGTAACCCGACGCATCGATGGACTCGCCGGCAAAAGCGCCGATGGCGCCATCGGCCAGGCCCGGCAACAAGCCGGCCTGGGTCACCCGGCCCTGTGGCGAGACGGTGCGCGCGCCGACGATGGCCACTTCCGGGCGCATTCCATGGTCGAGCAGAGAATCGAGCCAGCCGGGCTGGACGATCGCGCTGTCGGCGCGCAGGAACAGCACGAAGTCGCCGTGCGCCTGGCTGGCCGCCAGGTTCGCGGCGGCCGCGTGCGGCACGGGCGCCTCGAGTCCGAACAGGCGCAGGCGCGGGTCGTCCAGCGCGGAAAGCTGCTGCATCCACTCGGTGACGGCCGTGGCCGCGCCGTTGTCCACCAGCAACACTTCGTAATCGGCATGCGCGGTCTTCTCGAGCACGCTGATCAGGCAGCGTTGCAACAGCGCCAGCGGCGTGTCGGCACCGGCCACGAGCACGATCGAGACCGGGTGCGTCGACGCGTGCCCGCGCGTGATCCGGTACAGCCCCCGCGCCAGGGGATTCACTTGCGCCTGCGGGTAGCCGCGTCGATGCAGGTGCGCCTGGATGACGGCGATCTCGCGCGCCCCGTCCGACGGCGCCGGGTCGGCATAGAGCAGAGGTTCGGGCAGGTGCGCCAGGTCGTCGCTGCCGCCGTGCTCGGTCAGGCGCAGGATCATGTCCAGTGACAATGCCGTGGCATCGTCGGACCAGGTCGGGTCGAAGCCGCCCAGCGGCAGCAACGCGGTGCGGGCGAACAGCCAGTGGCGCGCGGTCACGGCGGGATGGCCGAGCAGCAGGTCCGGATCGAAGTCCGGGCGCAGCACCGGCGAGGGCGGGTCGAAGCCCTTGCCGCGTTGCCATTCGTCGGCGAAGACTGCCCGCAGCGCAGGCGCCTCGGCCATGGCCAGCGGCAGCCGCTGCAATGCGCCGGTGCAGAACACGTCGCCGGCGTCGGCATGCAGCAGCCAGTCGCCGGTCTGCTCGCGTACCAGCAGCGCGTTGAGTGCATCGGCCAGCGAGCCGCCGCACGACCAGGGCCGCACCCATTCGGCAGCGCTTGGCGGCGCGGCTTCCATGCCCCAGAGCCACACCTGCAAGGGGGCGAATCCTTCGACATGCGGGGCCAGGCTGTCCAGCGTGGCGGCGATGCGCGCCGGCGAGGCCTGGCGCGCATCGAGGAGGATGGACAGCGAGGGCCGGCCATGGGCATCCAGGTGGGCCTTGGCCAGTGCGCGCTGCGCGGGCAGGAGCCGGCGCTGCTGCTGCCAACCGTCGAGCTGGGCCTGCACGCGTGCGCGTGCTTCGGCGTGTTCCAGCGCCTGCAGCAACGCGAAGTCCACGGCGGGCGCAGCGTCGTGCAGGGGCGCGACCGGCACCGTCTGCGGCGCCTGCGCATCACTCCAGCCCAATGTGCGCAGGGCGTCCTGGAAATTGTCCAGGCCGCGGTTGCCGATGCCCGGCCGCTCGCGCCCGATCTGGCTGAACTGCCAGGCCGACACGCGGAAGTCGCTCAGGGGTGCGGCGAGATAGGCCAGGTCGCCGTGCTGCAGCAGCTTGGCGTACATCGCCAGGTCGCCGAACCACTGGATCGGCTGGCCCGCCAGATCCATCAGGCGTTCGCCCAGGGCCACCAGGTCGGTGCGCCGAGCCATCACCGCGCTCGGTTCGCCGATGAAATTGTGCGGGTGCTGGCCGAGCAGGCGTACCAGCGCGCGTCCGGCGATGCGCACATCGGTGTCGAAGAGGGGGGCGCTGTGCAGCGTATCCGGCAGCACGCTGCCGCGCTCGTCGATGCGGCGCCGCCGGGATGTCACCAGCGCGATGTCCCCGTGCGCGCGCAACACCGAGGCCTGGGCGGCGATGCAGTCCGGGTGCAGCACGTCATCGTCGTAGAGGAACTTGATGTACTGGCCTTGCGCCAGGGCCACGCAGCGGGCGCCGTTGCGCGATTCGTGAAGACGCTCGGGGTTGGCGTGGTAACGCACCGGAAACGGCGCCGTGGCGGCGAAGGCTTCCACGCACAGCCGCACCGCATCGCCCGGGTGGTCGTCGCACACCACCAGCTCGATCGCGCGGTAGCGCTGCGCGGCAAGGCTTTCCAGGGCGCGCTTGAGGAACAGCGCCTTGAAGGCCGGCATGACCACGCTCACCAGCGGGCCATCGAGGGGAAGCGTGTGCGTCGTGGACGTGTTCATGGGCAGAGCAGGTCGAGCGCGTCGACATCGAAAACGGGAATGCCGTGGCGGCGGGAGACTTCGCGCCGCTCCGGGAAGTGGTTGTCCACGAACAGCGCCGGGGCGCGGATGGCCGAGGACTTGGGCTCGCCTTCGCGCAGGTGCACGATCTGGTCGAACAGCGCCGGCGAGATGCGGGCCGTGGCCAGCGTGGCGGCGATGTCGCCGGGGTGGCGGGTGAGCAGCACCAGCCGCTTGCCGAGCTCCAGCAGGCGATAGGCCAGGCGCATCGCGGCCGGATTGGCCAGGCCCTGGCATACCAGGGTGTCGTCCAGGTCGAAGTAGCAGGTGTCGAACGCGTAATCGAGCACGGCGCGATGTTCCAGCCGGCGTTCGAGCACTTGCAGGCGCGGTTCGGCCAGCACCTCGACGTCGCGCTCCAGGAAATCCTGCACGGCCAGCAGCGGCAGGTTGATGCCCGCCGCGCGTGCGACGGTGGCGCCGGTGGCGAGGCGGCAACTGAACTCCAGCAGTTTCCAGGCGCCTTGGGCGTCGCGCCGCAGTTGCAGGAACCACGGGCCGCGCAGCGACAGCCGCGCGTGGATCTCCTCGGCAATGGCGCCGATCGCCGGGTCCGCGGGCAGCGGCCGCGAGCGCATCGCCACGCCGCCGACGATGCGTTCACGGCTGCGCGGGCCGACATGCAGCAGGCGGCCATGGCGGTCGCTGAAGCAGTCGACGCTGATTTCCTCGCCGGGCAGGTATTCGGTGACCACGGGCTGCGGCACGCGTGCCATTGCCTCGGCCAGCATGTCCGCGTCTTCGGCGCGGATGAAATCCTGGCCGCCCTGGCCCATGTCGGGCTTCACCGCGACCGGCCACTGCGCGATTGCCTCGCCCGGCGCGTAACGATGCGGCACCCAGGGCGCATGCGCGAAGGTTTCCAGCATGGCCCGCTTGCTGCGGGCGATTGCGCAGGCCTCCGCGTCGCCGTTCACCAGGCGCGCGCCCCATGCGGCGATGCGCGGCGCCAGGTAGGCCTGCACGCTGTCGTGGGTGGCGAACACCAGATCGATCCGTCGTTCGCGCAGCAAGGTGGCGAAGCGCTCGTCGAAGTCCTCATCGTCGAGCATCGGCAGACGGGCATGGCGCGCGAACGCCAGCGCGCCGTGGTCGTCGCGGCTGCTGGCACCATGCAGCTCGACGTGCAGCGAACGCTCCAGCGACCGTCCGATCTCCAACCCCACTTCGGTGCCGGCGGGAAACACCAGCACGCGTACCGGGCCCGGCGCGCGAAGGTCGCCGGGCACGGCAAGGATGGAAGCGGACACGGCCTGGTTCACTCCGACGGTGCCAGGTGGTGATCGGCGAAGTACTGCACGATGGCATCGCTGACGGCCGGGTCGCGATAGAACAGCAGGTAACGCTTGCGTGGTCCCGGTTCGCCGAGCGCGGCGGCCGGCGTGCGGCAATCCATCCGCAGGCCGAAACGCCGGCAGATCGCCTGCAACGCGCGGCCGGTGTAATAGGCGGTATGTCCGGTCAGGAACGGATAGAGCAACCGCTGCAGCGGGGTGCCGTCGTGGATGTTAGTGCTGGCCACCACCAGGCCGCCGTCCTTGACCTTGGAGAACAGGTTGGCGAAGTCCTCGTCCAGGGAAGTGAAGTGTTCGACCACTTCGGAGGCGATGACCAGGTCGAACTGCTGCTCGCGCGCGTCCAGCGGCACGAAGTCCTCGGCGTTCTGGAAATTGGCCATGTCGGAAAGCGCCACCCGGCCGACGGGCAGGCGCTGCTTCATCAGGGCGTGGTCCTGCGACAGCCCCGAACCGAATACCAGCACGTCGGCCGGGCGGGTACCGCCGAGCCGCGCGAGGATGTCCAGGCCCATTTCGGCGATGCGGTATTCGCGCCGTGGGGTGATGCCGTCGCCGGCCCGGGTGCTGGATTCCGGCTTGCTGGTGGCGCCGAATCCGACGTCCACGTAGTTGTGCAGGTTGGTCGGGTTGGCGATGAAGCCGCAGACCTTGCAGATGACGAAGTCGAACGTCCGCCCCTGGAGCTTGCGGGCGACGCAGGTGACCGGTTCCTCGACGACGTCGGCGTCGCCGCAGGCAGCGCATTGGAGGTTCATGGCGAAATGGCCTCGAGAGAAGGACAGGGGCGGGACGGTGCATCCGCCCCGGGGGTCGTGGTCAGGCCGGCGAGCGCGTGCAGGGCCTGTTGGAAGGCCTGGGCGCGGACCGCCCGTGGGCTGATGAAGTACTCGCGCGCCGCGTGCCGGGCACCGGCGAGGGGGTCGTCCCCGGCCAGCACGCGCTGCAGCTTGGCGGTGAATTCGGCCACGCTGGAGAACGTGTAGGCATAGTCTTCGTAACCGAGCCGCCCGCTGAGAATGCGAACGCGCTGGCCGGCCGGTACATGGACGAAGATGGGGCGGTTCAGGGCCAGGCACTCGGAGACCGCCGCCGACACGTCGCATACGAAGACGGCATCGCGTGCCAGCACGTCGGCCAGGTGCGTGCCGCGGTCGATGAAGGTCACCGCCGTGGGGCCCGCCGGCAACGCAGCACCGATATCCTGCTCGGCCGTGCAGTAGCGTTTGTCGAAGGCGCCGGTGGCCGGATGCAGCTTGGCCTGCACGGGCAGGCCGCTGGCATGGGCGGCCGACAGCAGTTCGGTGGCGAACGGCAGCGAGGAGTAGGCCTGGTCCTCGTGATAGCCCTCCCACGTAGGCAGCCACAGGATCCGCGAAGGCGCAGGCACGCTGCTGTCTTCCTCGTCCAGCAGGTGGGCGACCTGGGGGCGGCCGACGATGCGGAAATTCATGCCGCGGGTGTCGAAGTCGGCATGGCGGAAGCGGTCGATATGCGCCTGGCCGGAGACGAAGATCTCGTCGTAGACCTTGAACAGCCGGTTCATGCTCGCGCTCTTGTCGCTGTCGCCATGGCCCAGGAACACATGGGCCAGGCCGGGGTAACGCAGGAACTGGTTGTTGCTGGCGGTGTTGGCGACATACAGCACGGCGCGGATCGAGCCGAACCTGCCGAACAGCATGTCGGTGTCGCGCGAGCCCTTGATCAGCGATACCGGCTCGCCGGGATACGCGTCCACCAGCGCTTCATAGGTGTCCATGGTGCGCGCGACGATCAGGTATTCGACGCCGGCCGCGCGCAGGTGCGGCAGCCAAGGCCTGACGTGGTCAACGCCGCCCGCGCCCAGCGAAGCGCCGGAGTGCAGCACCAGCACGGGGGCCTTCGCGGACGGAGGCATCGCCCGGGCCGAATGCGGATTGTGGATCTTCAGATATCGCAGCGAAGCCTCGAAGAGGTAGCGCGCGACGGGAACCCCGATCTTGTGGAGCATGGTGGCGGCAGCCTCCGTAGGCGATGGGCCAGGGCGTGGACGGGTCATCCGAGCACCACGGCGCGGATGCGGTGGCCGGAGTGACGCTGTTCCGGCGGGGGCAGGCGGCGGAAATCGCCGTAGACGGCTTCCAGGTAACGCTCGGCCTGCTGCGGCGCATGGAAGCGGTGGCCTTCGAAGCGGACCCAGCGGCCCTCGCCGAACACTTCGGGTGCCACCACTTCGCGCTGGCCGTACAGGCCGTACAGGTTGCCCACGCAGGCACTGCCGGCCACGTCACCGCGCGCGACCAGCCATTCGTAGCCGCGGTAGATGGCGCGCGCGGTGCACAACCTGCTGGCCAGCGAGAGCAGGGCCAGGCGCAGCCGGCGCGGCGCGGCCACGCGGTGCCGGTAGTAGCCCTGCTGCTTGTTCATGGTCCACGCGCGCATCAGGCCGAGGGTCTTGAACAGCACGCGGCGGCGCACGCCGGTGCCGGGCACCGCGTCGATCGGGAAGACATCCACGCCGATCCCGCGGTTGAACGGCCGCGCATAGTCGATCACCAGGCGCGAGCGCGCGTCGCTGACCACCAGGAAGGGATAGGGGGTGTCGGCATCGCGGCTGGGATGGATCGCGCGCAGCCCATGCGGAAGCTGGTCCACCCGTGCGAGCAGGCGGTCGTAATCCGCGCGGGGCAAGGCGATGTCGATATCGTCATCCCAGGGGATGAAGCCGTCGTGGCGCAGCGCGCCCAGCAGGGTTCCGCCCACCAGGTAATAGCGCAGGCCGTGGCGATCGCAGAATTCCGCCAGCGCCACCAGCACCGCGAGGGCGCGTTGCTGCACCTCGCCCAGCGGCACGCCGCCTGCGAGCAGGCGGGGCCCGTCAGCAGTCGCGGCGTACATCGAACACCACGCCGGTGAGGGAGGAGAGCAGGGCCTGCAGCGTGGCCCGCGCGACGGTATCCGGGTCCAGCAGGCTGTCCACCGGCTCGGTGCCGAAGTTGCGGACCCGCATCGGGGTGCGCGTACGTTCCGGGTTCATGCAGACCACGCGCACCCCTTCCGGCGCCCATTCCTCGGCCAGCGCCTGCGTCAGGTTGACCACGCCTGCCTTGGTCGCACTGTAGGCGGCATAGAAGGCGCGCCCGCGGGTGTACGAGCTCGATGCGAAATTCACGAGGCACCCGCGGCTGCGTTTCAGGTGCGGATGGGCCGCCTGCGCGAGGGTGAAGGCGCCGGTGAGGTTGGTGGCGATCACCTGGGACAGCTCCTCAGCGCTGAACGCAGCCAACGGCTTGCGTACCAGCAGGGCGGCGGAGTTGATCACCGCGTCGATGTGGCCTTCGCGGGCGGCGATGTCCGCCAGCAGGTGCTCGACATCCTCGCGGCGCGTGATGTCGACGTTGCCGCAGCTGCGGCCGGCGCGATGGACGCGCGCGCCATGCGCCTGCGCCAGCGTGGCCACCGCCGCGCCGATGCCATAGGAGGCACCGAGCACGACGATCACCTTGTCATGCAGCTGCCAGAGCAGCTCGTCATTGCGTGCGGCCTGCGTGGCGCGGGTCTGGATCAGCTTTTCGGCGATGTACAGGTCCACGCCGTCGGTGATCTTCAGGTTGGAGGGCGAACCGGCCACGGTGGCGATGTCCACGTGGGGCAACTCGCGGCGCACCATGCCGCAATCGCACGTCACCCCGGACAGCCCGCGTGCGGCCCCCAGGCGATAGGCCTCGCGCAGCACGCCGAGGTGGAAGCCCTGCGGCGTCTGCCCGCGGCGTAGGCGGCTACGTTCGGGGATGTCGTGGATATGGCCGAGCGCGCCGACCTCGACGATGGTGTCGCTGGCGGGCACCACCACGTCCACGGCGTCGTGCGCGTCCAGCGCACGCAGGCACCGCGCGATCGTGTCGCCGTCCAGCAACGGGCGTGCGGCGTCGTGCACCAGGACGCGGCAGTCGTCGCGATCGGTCTCCAGCGCGGCCAGCGCCGAGGCGGTCGAGCCGGCGCGGTCCTGGCCGCCGAGGACCACCTTTTCCAGCTTGCGCCAACCGCTGCGCATCGCCGCTTCCCACACCGTGTCCTCGTAGCCCGGCGGCACCACCACGACGATGCGGTCGATGGCCTGGCAGTGCTCGAATACCTCGACCGTGTGCTCGATCACCATGCGTCCGGACAACTTGACGAACTGCTTCGGCAACTCGCTGCCGAAGCGCGTGCCGCGGCCGCCGGCCAGGATCACCGCGACCACCGGCTGGCGCGCCGGCGTGCCGGCGCAGGCAGGAAGGGAATGGCGCTGTGCGTTCATGCGGCCTGGTCCAGGGGAACGCCGTGCAGCATCTGCCGCACGGTGTCGGGTGGGTTGTGCATCAACACGTCGATCATCGACAGGCCGGGCACGAAGGCGTCATCGCGTCCCTGGCGATAAGGTGGCAGCTGCGGCTGCACGAAGCACAGGCGCACGCCTGCCCGGGAAAATGCCTCCGGCGAGTACAGCGCACGACCGCCGGGCAGGTTGTGGTACGCCTCGGCGTCGAAGTGCCGACACAGCGCCAGGATGCGTTCCTGCCCGCGCCCGGCGACCGCCAGCGTGGAGGCGTCGTCGCTGCGAAGCGCCACGCCGAGGTAGTCGAATACCAACCGGATCGATGCGGCACACACCCGCGCGACGTTGCCGTTGCCGGCCGACCACGCCGACTCCACCAGCCGCGTGACGGCATCGCGATGCGGCGCGCGCGCGTATCCCTGGCGCAAGCGCTGCAGGAAAGGCGCCAGGCTGCCGGCGAACCGGTGCTCGGCGATGCTGCGGTTCTGGCTGGCCTGCGCGACCGGCAGCGTGAACCGATAGGGGCGGCCATCCAGCAACAGCTGGTTGCGGTGGATGAAGCCCCGGGTGATGAAAGCCGCATCGTCCAGGAAGACGATGCGGTCCACCCCCGCCACGAGCTGGTAATAGCCCAGATAGGGGAAGAAGTAGGGCTGCATCGCCGCCAGTTTCATGCCGCGGCAACCGCCTGCGTCGCGCCCGCGGCCATCGGCTGCTGGGGCGCGCGGGCCACGCGCCGGATCAGATCGCAGATCCTGTCCAGCTGGGCATCGGTCAGGTCCGGGTAGATCGGCAGGCACAGCACGCGCAGCGAGGCCGAGCGCGCGACCGGCAGGCGGTCGGGGTCGGCCGAGGGGAGGCCGCGGTACATCGGGAAGTCGCTGATCAGCGGATAGAAGTAGCGACGGGCATGGATGCCATGGTCACGCAGGTGCTGGTACAGCGCGTCGCGGGTGATCGCGAACTCCGGGCCGACCAGGATGGGGAAATAGGCATGGTTGGCGCGTGCCTGCGCATGGCGCGGCGGCATGCATTCCACGCCCGGCAGGTCGGCCAGGCGTTCGCGGTACAGGCGGTCGATATGGGCGCGCCGCGCCAGTGCCTGGTCGATGTAGCGCAATTGCAGCAGCCCGAAGGCGGCATTGACCTCGCTCATCTTGCCGTTGATGCCGGGTGCCACCACCGTGGTTTCGTCCACGAAGCCGAAGTTCTTCAGGTGGCCGATGCGGCGGTAGGTGCGCGCGTCCGGGCAGATGATCGCGCCGCCTTCGAAGGTGTTGAAGACCTTGGTGGCGTGGAAGCTCAGCACGCTCAGGTCGCCATGCCGGAGCACGGAACCGCCATCGTCTTCCACGCCGAAGGCATGCGCGGCGTCGTAGATCACCCGCAGGTTGTAGGTTTCGGCGATGCGCTCGATCTCGGCCGTATTGCACGGGTTGCCGTAGCAGTGCACCGGCATGATGGCGGTGGTCTGCGGGGTGATCGCCGCCTCGATGCGCGCCGGATCCAGGTTGAAGCTCACCGGGTCCACGTCCACGAACACCGGCTTGATGCCGTTCCACAGCAGCGAATGGGCCGTGGCCACGAAGGAATAGGGCGTGGTAATCACCTCGCCGGTGACGCGCAGGGCCTGCAGGGCGGTCACCAGGGCCAGCGTCCCGTTGGCCATCAGGGCCAGGTGTTCCACCCCCAGGTACTCGGCCAGCGCCTTTTCCAGCTGGCGGTGCATCTCGCCGCCGTTGGTCAGCGTACGGCTCGCCCACACCTTTTCCAGGTAGGGCATGAACTCGGCCAGCGGCGGGAGGAGCGGTCGGGTGACGGGAATCGGCATGGCGGCCTCGGCGGGATGCGTCGGGATTCCGGCGGCCGGGGTTGGCCGCTGGTCCTGCCGGGACTGATGCAATCCACATGCCACGCCGCGTGAAATGCGTGGTCTTGGTCTTCCCCGAGGGTGGGCAGGCGCCGGCCGGCCTCAGCCGGCCAGTTCAGTCTGCTCGCGGTCGATGCCGTACTTGCGCAGTTTTTCCACCAGCGTGGTCCGGCGCAGGCCCAGCAGCTGGGCGGCGTGCGCGACCACGCCCTGGGTGCGTTCCAGCGCCTCGTTGATCAGCGCCAGCTCGATGCTGGCCATGTGGCCGCGCAGGTCGATGCCGTCGTCGGGCAGGTTGGCGCCGCCGTTGGCGGCCTCGGCCGGGGCCTTGTGGCGCTCGTGCAGCGGCGCGGCCGCGCTGGCCTGGGTCGCGGCCAGCGCCGCCACCGGTGCCGGGGCGATGTGCTCGGGCACCGGCTGGAAATCGCCGCGGTAGCGCGCCGGCAGGTCCTGCACGCGCACCAGCCCACCCGGATGCAGCACCGCCAGGCGCTCCACCAGGTTGGTCAGTTCGCGCACGTTGCCCGGCCACTCGTAGCTGCGCAGCGCCTGCAAGGCCTCGTCGGCGAAGCGGACTTCGCCGCGGCCGGTGCGCGCCAGCTGCGCGGCGATGGTCTGCACCAGCACCGGCAGGTCGTCCACACGCTCGCGCAGCGAGGGCATTTCGATCGGGAACACGTTCAACCGGTAGAACAGGTCCTCGCGGAAAAGTCCCTCGCCAATGCGTGCTTCCAGGTTGCGGTGGGTGGCGGCGATCACCCGCACGTTGCAGCGGATCGTCTGCCCGCCGCCGACGCGCTCGAAGCTGCGCTCCTGCAGCACGCGCAGCAGCTTGACCTGCATCGGCAGGGACATGTCGCCGATTTCATCCAGCAACAGCGTGCCGCCCTCGGCCATCTCGAAGCGGCCCTTGCGCGCGGTCAGCGCGCCGGTGAAGGCGCCTTTCTCGTGGCCGAACAGCTCGCTTTCCAGCAGGTCCGGCGGGATCGCGCCGCAGTTGATCGCCACGAACGGGCCGTCGCGGCGCGGTGAGTGCTGGTGGATGGCACGCGCCACCACTTCCTTGCCGGTGCCCGATTCGCCCAGCACCAGCACGGTGGTGTCGAATGCGGCGACTTGGTCGATCAGCCGGCGCAGGTGCACCACCGCCTCGCTCTGGCCGGTGGGGCCGGTGTCGGCCTGCGCGCCGGCCTGGTGCTCGGCATCCAGGCGCTTGAGGCTGGCGCGGCGCAGCAGCGCTTCCAGCTGCGCGTGACGCAGCGGCGTGTCCAGCGGCCAGACGTTGGCCTCGTGCAGGCCGTGCGCAGCGGCGAAGGCATGCGCGTCGCCGTCCATCAGCAGCACCGGCGGCGGCAGCTTGGCCTTGGCGAGCCAGTCGAAGAAGCGCGTCGCCTGCGAGGCGTCGTCAGCCGACCCCACCAGCACCGCCATCCATTCGTCGTGGCGGTGGCGCTCGGGGTTCAGGTCCGCGCCGTCGGTGACCCAGCGCGGGTTGAAGTCCATGAATTCCAGCAGCGAGACGGTGCGCTCGGCGCGCACGGCATCGCTGTCGATCAGCAGGATGCGTGACTCACTCATTGCCAGCCTCCGACAGGCCCTCCAGGATCGGCATGACTTCCTGGATGTAGGACAGCTTGCTGACGAAGTTATCCGCACCGGCGCGAAGCGCGTGTTCACGGTGCTCGGCGTCGTCGAAGTGGCTGGCGATGACGATGTAGGGCGGGTCGTCCTGGGTCTTGATCAGGCGGGTGGCCTGCAGGCCGCCCATCTCGGGCATGGCCAGGTCCATGAGCACCACGCGCGGGCGCAGCGATTCGGAGCGCTCGATCGCCTCCAGGCCATTGCCGGCGCTGCCCACGATGTCCAGCCAGTCCACCTTGCGGAAGTGGCGCATGGCGGCATTGATGAAGCCTTCGTGGTCGTCGACGAGCAGTACGGTGAGTTTGTTCACAGGTCCTTCCTCAGCCGGCGCGGGCCAGCAACGGCTTGTGTTGGCGACGGCGCTCGCGCGCCGGGGCGATGTCCAGTTGCTCACGATACTTGGCTACGGTCCGTCGCGCGACGTTGACACCCTGGCGGGCGAGCAGGGCGGCGATGGCCTCGTCGGCCAGCGGGCGGGCGGCCGGCTCGCTTTCGATCAGGCGGCGCACCATGGCCTTCACGGCCTGGCCCGAGACGCTGGCGCCTTCCAGGCGCACGGCGAAGAAGTGCTTGAGTTCGAAGGTACCACGGGGGGTCTGCAGGTACTTGCCGGTGGTGATGCGCGAGATGGTGGACTCGTGCATGCCGATCTCCTCGGCGATCTCCTTCAGCGTCAGCGGGGCCATGGCCTCCTCGCCGCGGCTCAGGAAGGCGGCCTGGTGCTCGACGATGGCGCGGGTGGCGCGCAGCAGGGTCTCATAGCGCATGGAAAGGCCGCGGGTCAGCCAGCGGGCCTCCTGCAGCATGTCGCGCAGGGCCGGGGAGGCGTCGCCGGCCTCGGACAGCGCGCGCTCGTGCATCGGGTTCAGGGTGACGCGGTGGGTGGTGGCCGGGTTCAGCGCCACCCGCCACTGGCCGTCGGCGTGCCAGGCCACCACGTCCGGGATCACGGCCTGCTCGGTAGCCGGCAGCAGGGTGTCGCCCGGGCGCGGCTGCAGCGAGAGGATCAGGCGCACGGCCTCGCGCACATCGGCCTCTTCGGCGCCCACGGCCTGGGCCAGGCGGGGGTAATCGTGGCCGGCGAGCAGGTCCAGGTCGCCGGAGAGGATGCGCGCGGCCAGCGGACGGCCGGGCACGCGGCCGGGCAGGGCAGCCAGCTGGGCCAACAGGCATTCGCGCAGGTCCTGGGCGGCCAGGCCGGCCGGGTCGCCGGCCAGCAGGCGCTGGCGCACCGCTTCCACGGTGTCGGCATCCACGTCCAGGCGGGCGCTGGCCAGCAGCGCCAGTTCGGCGCGCGGGGCGGTCAGGTAGCCGGCGTCATCGCAGTGTTCGAGCCAGAACGCGGCCACCGACAGGCGGCGCTCGTCCAGTTCCAGGGCCAGGGCCTGGAGCACGCGCAGCTGCGGGTCGGTGGACTCGCCCGCGGCGATGCGCTGCAAGCGGTCGTCCTCGCCGTCGTTCCAGCTGCTGCCGGCCACGTCCCACATCGAGCTTTCGGGCAGTTCGTCGAAGGCGGCGACTTCCAACCGCTCGGCGTCGGCCGGCGCGTCCTCGGCCGGCTCGGCTTCGGCGTCCTCGAGCTCCAGCAGCGGGTTGTTCTCCAGCGCGCGGCGCACTTCCATCTCCAGCTGCAGCCCGTCGAGCTGGAGCAGGCGGATGGATTGCAGCAGCTGCGGCGTGAGGTGCAGCTGCTGGCCCAACTGGGTGGACAGCGTCGGCTTCATGGCAAACCCCTTCGACATTCCCCGGCGCGGTCGCGCCTTGGAACACATCTTGCAGGAGGGGGTGACGGGTTTTTAATCGGGATGTGCCTGTCGGAGGCCGTGGTGTTCCTGACCCCTTGTCAGGACTTTCCTGACTTTGACGCGGCGTGCGACGGGTTCACGACAGTGGCCTGGCAGGCCGGGCACGCCCCGTCGGGGCCATCCCGGGTGCAGATGGCCTTACATCAGTTCGTTGTGATGCTTGGCGGCCAGCAGGACCAGGTCGTTCGCGCGCCGGCAGCCCAGCGATTCCATCATCCGCGCGCGGTGGGTCTCCACGGTCTTCACGCTGATGCCCAGGTCGGCGGCGATTTCCTTGTTGCTCTGCCCACGGCCAATCTCGCGCAGGATCTCGCGCTGGCGCGGCGACAGCGCCGCGATGCCCACCGGCTTCTCGCGCCCGAGCATCGGGGCGATCATCTTCGAAGAGATCTGCGGGCTCAGGAACACCTGCCCGTTGGCGGCGGCGCGCAAGGCCAGTTCCAGCTCCAGCGGCGCGGCATCCTTCACCACGAAGCCGGCCGCGCCGCGGTCGAGTGCGTCGCGCACGTGCACCGGGTCGTCGTGCATGGACATCATCACCACGCGCGTGCGTGGCGCCTCGCGCAGGACATCGCTCATCGCGTCCAGGCCGCTGCGGCCGGGCAGGGAAAGGTCCATCAGCACCAGGTCCGGGCGATGGAGCACCGTCAGATCCAGGGCCTGCCGCGCGTCGCTGGCTTCCCCCACCACGTCGATGCCGGCGAAGGTCTGCAGCAACCGCGACAGACCTGCGCGCACCAGGGTGTGATCGTCGACGATGATGACTCGCACGGAGTGGAGGCCTGCGGCGGAATGAGTCGGCGGGATTCGCACCTTAGCCGAGCCGGGAGCCGACGCCAACCATGCCCCCGGGCGTCCGGGCTCAGGCCGGATCGGGCCGGGCCCGCCGCGCCTCGGCGATCTGGCGGCGATGCAGGCGGAACAGATGGCGTTCCAGCGCCGCTTCCAGGCCGGGGTCGAGGGCATCGAAACGCAGCCACAGGAAGCAGCCGCCGGTGCCGCTGGCGGCCTCGGCCACGACCGTCACCGGCAGTTCGATCGCCTCCGGCAACCACTCGCCCGGCTGCAGGCAGAGCACGCCGGCCGCGCCGGGCTGTGCGCCGCTGCGGGCGCCGGTCTCCAGGCGCATGCCGCGGCGCGACCAGCGCACCGGGCGCAGCGGCAGGTCATCACCGTGCTGCCGCGCCAGGCGGCCGAGCAGGGCGAGCATGAGGTCGAGCTTGGCGTCCATGCGCTGGACGATCAGCGGCAGCTCGCCGCGCTCCTCGTGGGAATCGTCACTGCGCAGGTCTTCGACCTGCGCCAGGCTGCGCAGCAGCGCCTCGGCCGCGGCCGGGCGGCCGGGCGCGCTGCCGACGCGGAACGCCACCGGCATCGCCAACTCGGTGCTCAGCGTGTCGTCGAACAGCTGGCTCTCGGCGGCGTGCAGGATGTCAGTCATTACAGGGCTCCGGCGCGCAGGTAGGCCCGGGCGGCGTGGCTGGAGCGGCGGTTGTGGCGCAGTGCCAGGCTGGCGGCTTCGCGGCGCGCGCGCATGTCGGCCATGGCTTCTGCCTGCAGGCGCAGCAGCTCGCCGAGTGCATCGCGCGCGGTGGTGCCGTGCGTGGCCAGATACTGGCGCAGGTCCAGATCGTGTTCGCGCACCAGTTCGGCGGCGCGCGCGTCGTCATCGATGGCCAGGGCCGCGCGCACTTCATGCAGCTGGCGCTGAAGGTATTCCAGCGTCGGTGTGGGGGTGCTCACGACGCTGCCGCGATGCCGCGCTGTTCGAGCGGGATCGCATTCCAGGCCGAATCGATCTCGCCCAGCAGCGTGAGCGATTCCACCAGGCCGGCCTCGTCGTTGTGCAGGTTGGCTTCGGTCAGGCGCTGGATGACGTATTCGTAGAGCGCCGACAGGTTGCCGGCGATCTCCCCGCCGGCCTCGTGGTCGAGCGAGCCGTTGAGGTGGCCGACGATCGCGCAGGCCTCGCCGATCGCCTTGCCCTTGCGGGCCTGGTCGCCCTGCGCCAGGCACGCCTGGGCCAGGCGGATGCGTTGGCACGCGCCGGCGAACAGCAGCGCGACGAGCTTGTGCGGATCGGCGTCGGTGACGCTGGTGGAAACGCCGACCTTGCGGTACTGCTCGGCATACTGGCGGCTGGAACCGTACATGCATTGCTCCTGGCGGGGCCCGGGACGGCGCTGCGCCGGCTGTCCCCCCGGCGAGCGCGGGGTGGCCCGCGGTGTTGGTGATGATCCTTTATCGGCCGGGTCCGGCCATCACTTGAGGGCCGCCATCAGCTGCTCGAGGACGAGGCCAGCTGCTGGGTGAGGTAGTCGCTGGTGGTCTGCATCCGCGCCACGATGGTGTCCATGGCGGTGAACTTGGCGGTGTAGCGGGTGGTGGCTTCGTCCATGCGCTTGTCCAGGTCGTCCAACTGTTCCTCCAGGTCCTTGATCTGCGCGTTGAGGCTGTTGGTGCGCAGGGTGATGGAGCCGTTGGTGGAGTTGAGGTTGCTGTCGAGCATGCTGTTCAGGCCCTTGCCGACGGTACCGTCGCTGCCGAACAGCTTCTGCGCCGCGCTCGGGTCCGAGGCCACGGCGGTATCGAACTTGGTGCCATCGAAGCTGAGCGAGCCATCGGTCCCGATGCTCACGCCCAGCGCCTTGAGCTGGCTCACGCTGCCGCTGACCTGGCTGCGCAACTGGGTCTGCAGGCCGCGCACCATGGCATCGCCGGTCAGCGCCGAGGCCTTCTGCGTGTCGGCGTTGTAGGCGCTGGAGGACTTCAGCACCGTCACCACGGCGTTGTACGCACTGACGAAGGCGCTGATGTTGGTCTTGATCGAGGTGTTGTCCTTGCCGATCGACAGGCTGTAGGGCGTGCCCTCGTTGGCCTTGGTCAGGTTCAGCACCACGCCGGGGATCAGGTCGGCCACCGAGTTGCTGCTGGAAGTGCGTTCGAAGCCATCCACGCGGACCAGCGCGTCCTTGGCGGCGACGGTCTGGGTGAGGCCGGTGGTGCCGTCGGCGGCCGGGTAGGTGAGGGCGGACAGGCCGCCGTCGCCGCCGCTGGCGGTGAGGGTCATCGCCCCGGCCAGGCCGGTGTCGGCGGCCGTCAGCACCAGGTGCTGGCCGTCGTTGGCGGTGACCACGCTGGCGGTGACGCCCTTGCCGCCGGCGGCCTTGTTGATGGCGGCGGCCACGTCGGAGAGCTTGCTGCCCTCGGCGATGGTGACGTCCAGCGAGTCTTCGGCGCCGTCGCCGAACTTGACGGTCAGCGTGCCGTTGCCGACGACCTTGTCGCTGGCGTAGGCGCCGGAGGTGAGCTTCTGCCGTTCGGCGATGTTCACCACTTCCACGTTGTAGCTGCCGGCGGTGGCCGAACTGGTGGCGGTGGCGGTGAACCCGGCGCCTTCGCCGACGGTCGCCTTGTAGGCCTGGCTGTCGATGCTGGTGCTCAGCGTCTTCAGGGCGGTCTGCAGGTTGGCCATGCCGCTCTTGATCGTGCTGATGGCCGAGAGCTGGGACGAGGCGGCAGTGCCGGCCTTGTTGATCCGGTTCTCTTCCGGCTTGCGGTCGGCGGCGACGAGATTGGCGACGAGGGTCGGGATGTCCAGGCCCGAGCCGATCTGGTAAAGCGACGACGAAGCCATGCGGAGTCTCCTGACCTGGGGGTGTTCGCCCGCGGGGGCGCGGCACCGGATAACGGGAATAGCGGCCGCGGGCCGCCGGGCTTGAGGTCTTCGGCGGCGCCTTCGGGCGCGACGGGTGTTTCGATGCAAGAGCTGTGCCGGTGTGGGGTGTCGGTTTGCTGGCGCTTTTTTTGTTGGGATTTTTTGGGGGCGCGCTGTGCGGTGGTGCGGCTTGGGG
>JAEWJB010000080.1 GCA_023386795.1 Pseudomonadota bacterium | reverse complement strand
AGCAGAACACCGACGTGTCCTACCTGGCGTGCGCCAGGCGCATGTTCGGCCATGCCGACGCGCTTTATCCGATGTTCGCCACGCACAATGCGCAGACCATCGCCGCGGTCCGCGCGATCGCCAACGGCCGCGACTACGAGCACCAGAAGCTGCACGGCATGGGCGACGACCTCTACGCCGAAGTCGTGCCGGCCGACCGCCTGGGCGTGCCGTGCCGGGTGTATGCGCCGGTCGGCAGCCACGAGGACCTGCTGCCGTACCTGGTGCGGCGCCTGCTCGAGAACGGCGCCAACTCCAGCTTCGTCAACCGCATCACCGACGAGAAGGTGGCCATCGAGGACCTGATCCGCGACCCGGTAGAGGCCGTGTCCTCCTTCGCCTCCATCCCGCACCCGAAGATCCCGCTGCCGGCCGACCTGCTGCGCAGCCAGAACCAGAACAGGAAGAACTCCATGGGCGCCAACCTCGCCAACGACCAGGACCTGCGCCAGCTCGCAGAGCAGCTCAACGCCGCCGTCAAACCCTGGAAGGCCGGCCCGCTGGTGCCGGGCGCCGTGGTCTCCACCACCGCGCTGGACGTGACCTCGCCGGCGGACCGCCGCCAGGTCGTCGGCCAGTGGCAGCCGGCCGACGCGGCCGTGGTCGACAAGGCGCTGGCCAATGCCGTGGCCGCGATGCCGGCCTGGAACCGCAGCCCGGCCGCGAGCCGCGCCACCATCCTCGAACACGCCGCCGACCTGCTGGAAGCGCGCATGCCCGAGTTCATGGCGCTGTGCGTGAAGGAAGCCGGCAAGACCCTGCCCGACGCGGTGGCCGAAGTGCGCGAGGCGGTGGATTTCCTGCGCTATTACGCCGGCCAGGCCCGCGCGCAGTTCGGCGCGCCCGAGCGCCTGCCGGGGCCGACCGGTGAATCCAACGAGCTGCAGCTGCATGGCCGCGGCGTGTTCGTCTGCATCAGCCCGTGGAATTTCCCGCTGGCGATCTTCCTGGGCCAGGTCACCGCGGCGCTGGCCGCCGGCAACAGCGTCATCGCCAAGCCGGCCGAACAGACCAACCTGATCGGCTACCACGCGGTGAAGCTGCTGCACGAAGCCGGCGTGCCGGAGGCGGTGCTGCAGTTCCTACCGGGGGATGGCGCCACCGTCGGCGCGGCGTTGACGAAGGACCCGCGCGTGGCCGGCGTCGCCTTCACCGGCTCGACCGAGACCGCGCGAGCGATCAACCGCACCATGGCCGCGCGTGATGCCGCCATCGGCGTGCTGATTGCCGAGACCGGCGGCCAGAACGCTTTCATCGCCGACTCCTCCTCGCTGCCGGAAGCCGTGGTCAAGGACGCCATCGCCAGCGCTTTCATCTCTGCCGGCCAGCGCTGCTCGGCCGCGCGCGTGCTGTTCGTGCAGGACGACATCGCCGACAAGGTGATGACCATGCTCGGCGGCGCGATGGCCGAACTGAAGATCGGCGACCCGGCGCTGTTGTCCACCGACGTCGGCCCGGTGATCGACGCCGACGCGCTGGATATCCTGCAAAAGCATGCCCAGCGCATGGACGCCGAGGCCCGGGCGATCGCCACCGCGCCGATGGATGCCGCCACGGCGAACGGCACGTTCTTCGCGCCGCGCGCGTATGAACTGAAGTCACTGGACCAGCTGCAGCGCGAAGTGTTCGGGCCGATCCTGCACGTGATCCGCTGGAAGGCCGACCAGCTCGACGCGGTGATCGACCAGATCAACGCGACCGGCTACGGCCTCACCCTGGGTGTGCATTCGCGCATCGACGAGACGGTCGATCGCATTGCCTCGCGCGTCAACGTGGGCAACGTGTACGTCAACCGCAACCAGATCGGCGCGGTGGTCGGCGTGCAGCCGTTCGGCGGGCAAGGCCTGTCCGGCACCGGCCCGAAGGCCGGTGGGCCGCACTACCTGCTGCGCTTCGCCACCGAAAAGGTGGTGACGGTCAACACCACCGCGGCCGGCGGCAATGCATCGCTGCTGACGCTGGGCGACTGATCGCCCACGCGATGGCCGGGTAGTGGAAAGGGCGGGTTTTCCCGCCCTTTCCTTTTGGAACTCAGGCGGCCTTCTTCGCTGTCTTGCGGGCAGCGCTCTTCTTGGCCGCTCGCTTCGTCGCGGTTTTCTTCGCCGGCGCCTTCTTGGCGACGGCCTTCTTCGTCATCGCCTTCTTGGCAGTCGCTTTCTTTGCCGTGGCCTTCTTCGCCACGCGCTTGCTTGCAGTGGTCTTCTTCGCAACGGCCTTCTTCGCCGCTGCCTTCTTTACCACTGGCTTGCGCGTGGCGGCCTTCTTCACCGCGCTCTTGCTGGCGACCTTCTTGGTGGCGGCCGACTTCTTGGCCACGGCCTTCTTGGTAGCCTTCTTTGCGGTCTTCGAGGTGGTCTTCTTGCCGGTCTTGCGGCGCAGCGCGGCCGCTTCGGCCTTGGCGCCCGCACTGGCGGCCTCCAGCTTCTTGCGCGCCGAGGCAATGCGCTTGCTGACAGCCTTGCCCGCCTTGGCGGTCTTCTTGGCCACGGCCTTGCGCGCCTTGCTCACGCGCTGACTGACCTGCTTGCGTGCCGTCTTGGCCATTTTCTCCACGCTGGCCACGGCCTCGCTGGCGGTATGGGCGATGGACTCGCCCAGGTGGACGGCCGACTCTTTCACGTTTCCAGCGACCTGGGAAACCGTCGCCGATGCACCATTACCGTTGCTCATGAGCCCTCCTTCGGGCGTGTTGTCTACGCATCGATGTAAAGCAGTCTGCGGATGAATGCGGCGTGGAAGCGGCTGGTACGGCACCGGCCGCGCACGGGGACGGCCGTCCGCGACGGCGGCCGGATGCGGGGCGAAGAGAGGAAGCCCGGGCGAGGCCGGCAGGCACGCCGCCGGGACGATTGCCCGGTCTGGATGCCCTGCCCTGTCCTGCGTGCTGCGTCATGCGCGCGATCCCGAGGGGAGATGCCCGGATATTGGGTCCGGCCGGAGGGCCGCCACAACATCTGGGGATTTGCGGCGAAAACTAGCGCCGGCTTCGGGTGCTGTCAAACGGCATCGCGGAGGAAGGCGCCGCGTTTTCACCCACCATTAAAAACACCGACGGCACGCTTGTTCAGGTTTCCGCCGCAGGCCATCCTGCGGGCCTGTCCTTCCATTCTCCGCATCATCTGGACCACGAACCGCCATGCGCCCGCTGCCCACGCTGCTGACCCTGTCCTTGGCCGCCGCTTTCGGCGCCTTTGCCGCCACCGGCCTGCACGAATGGCTGGACAACCGCGCCGAGGCCGCGCCGCTGGCGCCGGCGCCCGTGGCCAGCCTAGTGCCCACCACCGCCGCGCTGCCGGCCTCCGTCGGCGGGCAGGCGGTGCCGAGCCTGGCGCCGATGCTGCAGCAGGTGATGCCGGCGGTGGTCAGCGTCAACACCAAGCAAGTGGTGCGCGTGCGCAACCCGTTCTTCAACGATCCCTTCTTCCGCCGCCTGTTCCCGGACATCCCGCAGGAGCGCATCAACGAATCGCTTGGCTCGGGCGTCATCATCGACGCCGCCAAGGGCTACGTGCTCACCAACCACCACGTCATCGAGAATGCCGACGACGTGCAGGTGACGCTGGCCGACGGGCGCACGGTCAAGGCCGAATTCCTCGGTTCCGATGCCGACACCGACATCGCGCTGATCCGCATCCCGGCCGACAAGCTCACCGCCATCCAACTGGCCGACAGCGCGCAGCTGCGCGTGGGCGATTTCGTCGTGGCGATCGGCAACCCGTTCGGCTTCACCCAGACGGTCACCAGCGGCATCGTCTCGGCGGTGGGCCGCAGCGGCATCCGCGGGCTCGGCTACCAAAACTTCATCCAGACCGACGCCTCGATCAACCCCGGCAATTCCGGCGGCGCGCTGGTGGACCTGCAAGGCCGCTTGGTGGGCATCAACACCGCCAGCTTCAACCCGCAGGGCAGCATGGCCGGCAATATCGGCCTGGGCCTGGCGATTCCTTCGAACATGGCGCGCAGCGTGGTGGACCAGCTGCTGAAGAACAACGGCGTGGTGATCCGCGGCACGCTCGGACTGGAAACGCAGAACCTCTCGGCGCAGATGGCGCAGGGGCTGGGGCTGGAAAGCGCGCGCGGCGCGCTGGTGGCACGCGTGCTGCCGGGCTCGGCGGCGGCGGCGGCCGGGCTGCAGCCGGGCGACGTGGTGGTCGGCGCCAACGGCGAACGGGTGGACAGCGCCGAGGCGCTGCACAACTACGAGGGCCTGCAACCGGTCGGCAGCCCGGTGACGCTGGACGTGCGCCGCGACGGCAAGGCGCTCCAGCTGCGCGCAGTACTCAAGGAGCAGGCACGCGCGGCCGGCGGTGCGGCGCTGGACCCGCGACTGGAGGGCGCCACCTTCACCGACCTGCCCGAATCGCTGCGCCAGTCCGGCATCAGCGGTGTGCTGATCAGCGAGGTGAAGCGCGGCAGCCGCGCCGCGCAGAACGGGCTGGCCAGTGGCGATGTGGTGGTGGCCGCATCGGCGGGCGATTTCTCCGACCTCGCCGGATGGCGCGCCAACTTCACCCGACCCCCGCAGCGGCTGGTGCTGCGCATCGTGCGCGGTGGCGCGCAGTACGACGTCCTGGTGCGCTGAGCAAGGAATCCGTCGGGCCAGGCGCTTGGTTCGTGCAGGATGCGCGGGGCGCCGCTCCACCTCGCAGGTCGGCGAACGGCATGCATGAACCGCTCATCGCCATGCGCTCGCCTCACACATGCCCTACACCCCGCCGATGTTATTGCTAGGCTCCATGCTCCGCCTCGTGCGGAGGACCGCACCCCCAAGGAGATCACGATGAGCGTTCCGACCAACACCGACCAGCTCAAGGGCAACCTCAGCGAAGCCGGCAGCCACCTCAAGTCCGCCGCCAGCGCCGCAGGCGATGCCGTGCGCAGCGCCACCAGCGCCGCGGGCGATGAACTTCGCCTGGGCAAGGCCAACGTCAAGGCAGAGCTGAGCGACAGCGCGCTCTCCGGCCTGGCCGCTGCCGAAGTCGGTAGCGCTGCCGCCAAGGAACAGGTGGACGCACTGATGGACAAGGGCCGCGACCTGCTCGATAGCGCCTCGGAGCTGATTCGCGAGCGGCCGATCGCTTCTTTCGGCGTTGCCTTCGCCGCTGGCTGGATCATTGCCAAGCTGGCCCGCAGCAGCAACCACGATTGACGGCGTGAGCGAAGCAACGCCGCCACCGGAAGGCGAAGCGGGCGGCACACCACCGCCCGGCCTGGAGGAGAGCATTCGCCACGTGGGCGAGGCGGGAAAGGCCACGCTCGGCTCGGCGCGCGACACTGGTCGCGCGCTGCGTCGTCTGGTGTCGGCCGACCTCGCACTGGCGCGCAGCGCCTTCGGCCGAGGGCTGGCCTGGGCCGGCATCGCCGTGGTGTTCGGCGCTTCATCCTGGCTGCTGTTGACCGGTGCGATCATCGCCCTGCTGCAGCGGCTGGGCCTGTCGTGGTTCCAGTCCCTGTTCTTTACCGCGCTGGTGAGCCTGGGCATGACGGCCTTGGCGGTCTGGCGCGTTTCGCACTTCTTCGACCACACCGGCCTGCATGCGACCCGGCGCCAGCTCAGCCGGCTGGGCCTGTTCGACGAACAGGACGAGGAGGACGAGGCGACCGGCGATGGCGCCCCGGCTCCCAAGGCGCAGCACGCCAGCATGGCGGCACGCACGCAGGAGGAGAAGAAGTCATGAATTTCAACCAGCTGCGTCGCCGCGTGGAGCGCGCCGAGCGCCTCGTGCAGGGTCGCGCGGACGACACCCAGGTCCACTGGCGCACCCTGCGCCGGGTATGGCGCGAAGGTTGGACGCCGCCGCGCATCGTGATTGCCGGTTTGGTGGGCGGCTTCATCGCCGGCAAGCTGGAACCGGCCAAGGGCCGCGCCGTCGCCGGGCAGGCGACGCGTTGGGTGCAGCTGTTCAGTACCGTCTCGGGCATGTTCAGCGCCATGCAGGCACAGGCCGCCTCGCAGGAAGCCGAGCGGGCCGGGGATCATGCGGAACGCGCGGCCGATACCGCCGAAGGCGTGGCGGAAGCCGCCACCTCGCCCGTGCGACCGGCATCCCGCGTCGCGTCCGAGTCGCCGCTCCAGGCACCACGTCCGGCTGAGGCCGCCACGGAAATCTCCGAGCGTTGAGGCATGCGCCGCGTTGACGCGCGCGGCCGATAATGGGCGACCATCCACGGCCGCCCGCGCATGAGCCACTCCGCCCCGCTCGACTCCCCCTCCGCCGCCGAACCCGATACTGCGCTGCCGCCGCCGCCCAAACCGCGTCCGCGCGGGCCCGCCTCGCTGGTGGTGCTTGCCGTCCTCGCCGTCGGTTACACCCTGTGGGCCGCGCAGACGGTCATCCTGCCGATCATGCTGGCCGCGTTCTTCTCGATGGTCGGCAACCCGATCATCCGACTGCTGCGCAGGCTCTACCTGCCGCGTTTCATCGCCGCCCTGCTGGTCATCGTGATCGGCCTGGCCAGCACCATCGCGCTGGCGGTGCAGTTGGTGGGCCCGGCGGCGGCCTGGTTCCAGCAAGCGCCGGCACAGATGCGGCAGATCTCGCGCGAAGTGCGCGACCTGACCAAGCCGGTGCAGCAGGCCAACCAGGCCGCGGAGAATTTTGCCCGCGCCGCGGGCGGCGAGACCGGGCGGCAGGTGCAGGTGGTACGCACCCAGCTCGACGATCCCTACCGTGCACTGGTGCGCGCGCCCAAGCTGGCCGCCTCGTTCCTGGCCGTGGTGCTGCTGACGTTCTTCTTCATGGTCTATGGCGAGAACCTGCAACGCCACGCCATCGCATTGCTGCCCAATCGCGCGCAGCAACGCTTCACCACCGGGATCATGCTGGAGATCGAGCGCGAGGTCTCCCGCTACGTGCTGACCATCAGCCTGATCAATACCGCGGTGGGCATGATCTACGCGGGCATCCTGTACGCGCTGGGCATTCCCATCCAGGAAGCCTTGCTGTGGGGCACGGTGGTGGCGCTGCTGAACTTCGCGCCATATGTCGGCCCGCTGATCGGGGTGATGCTGATGCTGCTGATGGGCTTCGTCACCTTCGGCGCCACCGGCGAGGGCGTGCTGCCGGCGGCGCTGTACCTGCTGCTGCACACCATCGAGGGCCAGGTGGTGACGCCCATCATCCTGGGGCGGCGCATGGCGATCTCGCCGCTGATGCTGATCCTGGCGCTGATGCTGTTCGGCTGGTTGTGGGGAATGATCGGCCTGCTGCTGGCGGTGCCGTTGCTGGTGTGCATCAAGATGATCCTGAGCCGGCTGGACGGCATGCAACGCTGGGCGCGGTTGCTGGAGTGACAGGCGGTGGGGCGGCCCGCCGATGCCCCTGACCATCACCAGTCACGTCCGCCCGGCCCATCTGCCTTAAAATGGCGCGGTGAGCTTCCCGATCCGCGCCATCACCCTCGATCTCGACGACACCCTGTGGCCGTTCGCGCCCATCGGCGCGCGCATCGACCGCGTGCTGCACGAGTGGATGCAGGTCCACAGCCCGGTCACCGCCGCGCGCTTCGACCTGGACGGCATGCGCGAGCTGCGCGAGCGCAGCTTCGCCGACAACCCCCACCTGCATCACGACCTGAGCGCGCTGCGCCGCCTCACCCTGCAGCAGGCGCTTGAGATAAGCGGCGGCGACCTGGCCTTGGTCGAGCCGGCCTACGAGGTGTTCTATGCCGCGCGCAACCAGGTCGAATGCTATCCGGATGCGCTCGACGCACTGGCCCGCATCGCCGCGCACGTACCGGTGGCCGCGCTGAGCAATGGCAACGCCGACCTGGTCCGCATCGGCCTGGATCATCATTTCGCCTTCCAGCTCGGTTCGCGCGAACATGGCGCGGCCAAGCCGCAGGCCAGCATCTTCCATGCCGCCTGCGCGCGCCTGGACGTGGCACCCGAGCAGGTGTTGCATGTCGGCGACCATGTCGACATGGACGTCGTCGGCGCGCTCGATGCCGGCCTGCGTGCGTGCTGGATCAACCGCACCGAGGCGGTCTGGCCGCACGCGCACAAGGTCCCGGACCTGGAATTCGATACCTTGGCCGGCCTGGCCGACTGGCTCGACGCCCAGGCCGCGCACGCGGCATGAACGCCCTCCTTTCCCCGCTATCTCCCGGCCTGCCCTTGCACGCCTGACCCAAGGAAATCCCATGTCCCTGCCCCAAGGCTTCGCCGCCGACACCGCCTCCGCCCTGCCGCTGCACGTGCTGGATCGCGCGCACTTCGCCGCCTGGCTGGAGACGCAGCCGGCCGCCGTGGCCGCCTGGGCGCAGGCGCAGCGTTTCGAGGCGGCCCCGGGCAGCGCACTGCTGCTGCCGGGCGCCGAAGGGTTGGCCGGCGCGGTGCTCGGCGTGGGGGATCGGGAGGATGCCTATGCCTACGCGCACGGCCCCTATGCGTTGCCGGCCGGCACCGTCTGGCGCGTCGAAGGTCTTTCGGATGCGGAAACCGCGCTGCTGCAACTGGGCTGGGGCCTGGGCAGCTACCGCTTCAGCCGCTACCGCAAGCCGAGTCGCGCACCGGCCGAGCTGGCCGCCACGCCATCGGCCGAAGTCGCCGACCTGGTGCAGGCCTGCCTGCGCGTGCGCGACTGGGTGAACACGCCCACCGAGGACATGGGGCCGGAACAGCTCGAAGCCGCCGCGCGTGAACTCGCCAGCGCGCATGGCGCGCGCATCGAAGTCATCACGGGCGACGCGCTGCTGGAGAAGAACTTCCCCACCATCCACGCGGTGGGCCGCGCCTCGCATCGCGCGCCGCGCCTGATCGAGCTGCACTGGGGCGATACCGCCCATCCCCGCCTGACGCTGGTGGGCAAGGGCGTGTGCTTCGATACCGGCGGGCTGGACCTCAAGCCGGCCGACGGCATGCGCCACATGAAGAAGGACATGGGCGGCGCGGCGCATGCACTGGCGCTGGCCGGGCTGGTGATGGCGCGCAGCCTGCCGGTGCAGCTGACGCTGCTGATCCCGGCGGTGGAGAACGCCGTCGGCCCGGAGGCCTTCCGCCCCGGGGAGGTCATCACCACGCGTGCCGGCATCAGCGTGGAGATCGACAACACGGATGCCGAAGGCCGCCTGATCCTGTGCGATGCCCTGGCCTATGCCGGCGAGGCCAAGCCGGAGTTGATCCTGGATTTCGCCACGCTGACCGGCGCGGCACGCATCGCGCTCGGCCCGGACCTGCCGGCGCTGTTCGCCAACGACGAGACGGTGGCGCAACAGTGGATCGCCGCAGGCGAGCGCACGCGCGACCCGGTGTGGCGCATGCCGCTGTGGCGTCCGTACCTGCGCTACCTCACCAGCCACGTGGCGGACCTGGCCAATGCGGGCTCGCGCATGGCCGGCGCGGTCACCGCGGCGCTCTATCTGGAGCGCTTCGTGCCGGCCGGCCAGCCGTGGGCGCACCTGGACGTGTACGCCTGGAACGATTCCGAACGCCCGGGTCGCCCCGCCGGTGGCGAGGCGCTGGCGCTGCGTTCGGCGTGGGCGATGCTGCAGGCGCGCTACGCGGGCTGATTACAGGCCCTGGCCACCGGACACTTCGATCCGCTGGCCGGTGACCCACCGGTTCGCCGGCCCGAGCAGGCTGGCGACCATCGGGCCGATGTCATCCGCCACGCCGACGCGGCCCAGGGCGGTCATGCCGGCGAAGGCCTGGTTGTATTCGGGAATATCGCGCACGGCGCCGCCGAGGAAGTCGGTTTCGATCGCGCCCGGGGCGACGGTATTGGCGGTGATGCCGCGGCTGCCGAGTTCCCTGGCAAGGTAGCGGGTCAGCGTCTCGACGGCGCCCTTGGCGGCGGAGTAGGCCGAGAAGCCCGGCTGCGTGACGCGGGTCAGGCCACTGGACAGGTTGATGATGCGGCCGCCATCGGCGAGCTGCGGAAGCAGGGCCTGGGTCAGGAAGAAGACGCCTTTGACGTGGACGGCAAAGAGGTCGTCGAACTGCTGTTCGGTGGTGTCGGCGAAGTTCGCCATTTCGCCATGGCCGGCATTGTTGACCAGGTGGTCGAAGGTGTCGCGGGCGAAGGTCTGTTCCAGGACCTGGCGCAGGGTCTGGGCGAAGGCCCGGAAACTGGCGGCGTTGCCGACATCCAGCGGGAGGGCGGCCGCCTTGCGGCCCATGGCCTGGATCTCTTCGACCACCTGCTGCGCGGCTTCCGCACCCTGACGGTAGGTCAGGATGACGTCGCCGCCCTGGCGCGCGATCGACAAGGCGGTGGCGCGGCCCAGGCCGCGGCTGGCGCCGGTCACTACGGTAAGAGTTGTCATGGGTGCACTCCTGATGGTGATTGGGGGTGCGGACAGTGTGGGAATCCCGGCGCGGGGCGGGTTGCCTGATTCTCCGGATCTGCTGCCTGGTTTTTCAGGTTTGGCTGGCGCAGGTTCTTTTGTGCGCGGGTTGCCGGTGATCGGCTCGCGTTGCCTCTGCCGGCCGGCCTCGCACATCTTCGCGATCGGATGGAATGACTGCCTTGCCCGGTTCTATCGAGACATTGCCTGGAAATGCGGCAGGTCGTCCCGCTTCGGGCGCGTTCGGCTACAGTGCCGCACATGACCGATGCGCTGCTTGATCGTGTTCGACACTGCACGCTGGCCCACGCCGACCGGCATGGGGTGGCGCGGACCGCGATTGCCGGGCTGTCCACCATTTCGGCCACGGCGCCGGGGGAACTCGTCTACGACATCTCCTGCCCGATGCTGGTGCTGCTCCTGCAAGGCACCAAGCAGGTCACGTTCGGTTCGCAGGTGGCCCGGTTTGGCGCAGGGCAATCACTGCTCGTCACCGCCGATGTACCCACCACCAGCCAGATCACCGGGGCCGATGCGCGACATCCCTACTATTCGTTCGTGCTGCATCTGGATCCTTCCGTGATCGCCAGCCTCGTCGGTGAAATGGATGCCCTCGCGGTCGATACCCCGCCCGATTCACCGCTGCACGTGGATACCACCGATGCCGAGGTCGCCGACTGCGCGCTACGCCTGATGCAGTTGCTCGAACGCCCGCGATCGCTGCCCATCCTGCGCGACGGGCTGCTACGGGAGATGCACCATTGGCTGCTCGCCGGTCGCCACGGCGCCGCGATCCGTGCGCTCGGGTCAGTCAATGGCCACGCGGCACGCATCGGCCGCGCGGTGGCGCTGATCCGCTCGCACTACGCGCAGCCGTTGCAGATGGCGCAGTTGGCCGAAGCGGCCGGCATGAGCCTGTCCACTTTCCATGCACATTTCCGCGCGGTCACATCGCTCACGCCGCTGCAATTCCAGAAGCAGCTGCGGCTGGTGGAGGCGCGGCGGCTGATGCGCAACGACGGGGCAATGGCCAAGCGGGCGGCGCACGCGGTCGGCTACGAGAGCGTCACCCAGTTCACCCGGGAATACGGGCGGCTGTTCGGACGCTCGCCGCTGCGCGATGCGCGGGCGCCGGAGGCGCGGGCCGGTCACGCCGCCGGCACGTCGCCGTAGTCCATTCGCGACAGGTCTTCCAGCAACGTGGGGCCCGTCGGCGTCCAGTCGAGTACGCGGCGGGTGATGGCACTGGAAGCCGACATGTCCAGCGCGGCAAACGAGGTCATCCAGCCGAAATACGCCGGCACTTCATCCGGCGACAGCGAAGTTGCCGGCACGCCCAGGCCGCGGGCCACCGCGGTGGCGATGTCGCGCATCGGCACGCCTTCCTCCGCGACGGCGTGGTAGCGCGCGCCGGCTTCGCCGCGCTCCAGCGCAAGCACGTAGAGGCGTGCAACATCGGCCACGGCCGCGGCGGACCAGCGGTTGTCGCCCTGTCCCACGTACGCCGCGCGCCCCTGTTGGCGTGTCAACGCGATATAGGGCGTGATCAAACCCTGCTTCACGTTGTCGTGTACCTGCGGCAGGCGCACCACCGAAACATTGACGCCCTGCTCCAGCAGCGCATTGCCGGCCTGTTCGGAGGCGATGCGCGGATGCGGGTTGGCGGCGTTGAACACGTCCTCGCGCGCAGGCGTGCCGGGCGTGCCGCTGCCCATGCCCACGCCCGAGGTGATCAGCAATGGACGCGACGAGCCAAGCAGCACTTCGCCCAGGGCGGTGATCACGCGGCGGTCTTTCTCGCAGTTCTCCACGAAGCGCGAGAAATCATGGTCGAAGGCGGTATGCACGACGGCATCGGCATCCGCCGCGCCCAGGCGCAGGCTGTCGAGATTCTCCAGCGTGCCAAGGTGCGCCTTCGCGCCAGCACGCGCCAGCGCCTCGGCGCCGGCGGACGAGCGCGTCATGCCGATGACCTCATGGCCGCGCGCAAGCAGTTCGGGAAGGATGTGCGAACCGATGAAACCGGTCGCGCCGGTAAGGAAAATACGCACGGAATCGCTCCACTTGGTGGGGTGCGTTTTATCCCACTACACTGGATCGACAGGTAGTAGTGACATTATCGGGGTATGGCGACTAACAGGCTCCCGCTGAGCGATGCGCCCAACAACGTGCTGGGTGCGTTCCTGCGCGATCGGCGCGCGCGGCTCGATCCGGCGGCGTTCGGCTTCAGCGCGGCGCGGCGGCGAACGCCGGGTCTGCGACGCGAGGAAGTGGCGCAGCGCGCGCTCATCAGCCCGACCTGGTACACCTGGCTCGAACAGGGTCGCGGCGGGCCGCCATCGCCGGAAGTGCTCGACCGCATCGTCGGCGCGCTGATGCTCACCGAACGCGAGCGCGAACACGTGTTCCTGCTCGCGCTCGGCCATCCGCCGGAGGCCCGCTACCAGGGCGCGGACGAGGTGACGCCGCGCCTGCGCCGCGTACTCGACGCGCTCGGGGACACGCCGGCCATCGTCAAGACGGCCACATGGGACGTGGTGGCCTGGAACCGCGCCGCGGCCGTGTTGTTCACCGATTACGGCCAGCTGCCGCGCGAGCAGCGCAACATCCTGCGCCTGATGTTCTCCAGCCCGCGCGTGCGCGAGGCGCAGGACAACTGGGACAGCGTGGCGCGTGCGGTGGTGCGCTCGTTCCGCATCGATGCGATGCGCGCCGGCGCCAACGCGGAGATCACCCAGCTGGTGGAAGAACTTTCCGCGCACAGCCCCGAGTTCGCCGCGCTATGGCAGGACCGCGGCTTGTCGGACGAGCGCGCGCATGCCAAGCGCCTCCATCATCCGCAACTCGGCACCATCGACCTGGAGATTTCCTACTTCGCGGTCGACGGCCGTCCGGACCTGGCCATGGTGGTCTACAACCCGGTCGATGCCGACAGCGCCGCGCGCGTGCGCGAACTGGTGGAGAGCGGCGACACCAAGGGCCGATAGCCTTCGCTCAGCCGCGCATGCGCGCCAGTGCCGCCACCGGCGCAACCAGCGCATACGAGGCCGCGCCTTGCGACCAGTAGCGCGCATGCAGCCCATCCTCGGTGCGCTCGCCGGCACGCAACCGCGGCGCAAGCGGACGCACGTACAAGGCCACGCGGCTACCGGACGCATCTTCATAGACCCACATGGCCGCCGCGCCTTCCGGCGTGGAGAGCAGGCGGCCACCCCGTGGGCGCAGCCCTTGTGCGCGCAGGTCGGGCAAGGCCACCGCGTCATGGAACTGCGTGGCGAGCCAATCGCGCAGGCGCGCTTCATCGGCGTCGCCATCGCGGTATTCGAGCGCGGCATCGCGCGTGGCGAACAGACGATACGCCGCCATGGCGTCAGCCATCGGCGCGCGTTCGGCCTGCAGGCGGGCGTCGCGCAGTTGCCAGCCGCCCCAGCCACCTATGCCCAGCGCCAGCACGCAGGCCGCGGCCGTGCCCATCCAGGTGCGCTGGCGCGCGTGGCGACGGCGGCGTAGCTGGGCGGGGTCCAGCTCGGCCTGCAACGGCACGCGCTCGGTCCACGCCCAGGCCGTACGTAGGGCGGCGGCATCGCGGCGCCAGGCCGCCACGCGCGCGGCGTCCTCGGGGTGGTCACGCAGCCACGCCTCGACCTCGGCGCGCGCGGCCGGGTCCAACTGGTCGTCGACATAGGCGTGCAGGTGCAGGTCGCGCTCGGTCGCATCCAGGAGCGGGTTCATTTGATTCTCCTCAGCGCGGGCACGAGGGGGGCCTGGCCTTCCCCGAGCGTGCGCAATCGTTCGCGCGCGCGCGACAGGCGCGACATGACGGTGCCGATCGGCACGCCCAGGGTGTCGGCGGCCTGCTGGTAGGTGAAGCCTTCCACCGCCACCAGCATCAGCACGGCGCGGTGTTCCGGTGGCAGCTCGCCGAAGTGGGCCAGCACTGCGCGCTCGTCGTGCACCTGCTCGGGCGAGGGTGCCAGCGGCGGCGGGCTGGCGGCGAGCAGGCCGAGCAGCCGCTGCCAGCGGCGCGCGCGCCGGGTTTCGTCGATGAAGCGCCGGTAGAGGATGGAGAACAGCCAGGCCTGCAGCGCCTGGTCGTCGCGACGGGCGTCCCAGCCGCGCAGCGCGCGCTCAAGGGCGGACTGCACGAGGTCGTCGGCCGCGGCGGGGTCGCCGGCCAGCGAGCGGGCGAAGCGCCACAGGCGCGGCAGCAGCGCGCGTAGGCGGTCGTCGTCGGCGGTGGCATCTCGCAGGGGCATGGCGGCATGGGAGGGTGGAGACAGGGGTAGGACGCCCCGGCACCGCGATTATTCCCCGGCTTCACGCCACAGGGCGTGGAATAGATTGCCCGCCCGTGCGTCTGACCGGGTATGAACGCCACGGAGCCCCGCATGTCCGCGCCATCCCCCGCCCCCCGCCCTACCCGCTACCTGCCGTTGCTCGGCATCGGTGCCATCGTCGCCGTGCTGGTCGCCGCCTTCGCCTGGACCGCCGGCTGGATCGGCGGCGGGCGCCTCACCGCCCAGCGCATGACCGATGGCATCGAGGCCGGCAACAAGCAGCCCTACCCCGGCTATCGGCGCGCACACAGCAAGGGCGTCTGCGTCACCGGCAGCTTCCATCCCAGTGGCAAGGCGTCCGCCCTCTCGAAAGCCCGCGTGTTCCGGCAACAGGACGTGCCGGTGATGGGGCGGCTGTCGATCGGCGGCGGCGACCCACACGGCGCGGACAACAGCGCGCGCGTGCGCAGCATGGCGCTGCTGCTCACCACCGACGATGGCCAGCAGTGGCGCACGGCGATGAACAGCTTCCCGTTCTTCGTCGTCGCCACGCCGGAAGGGTTCGCCGCGCAGGGCGAGGCCGCGCGGCCGGACCCGGCCACCGGCAAGCCGGACCCGGCGAAGATGGCCGCGTTCCTGAAGCAGTATCCAGAGGCCGCAAAGTTCCTGGCGTGGGCGAAAAGCGCGCCGTGGTCGGACAGCTGGGCCAACACGCAGTACAACGGGGTCAACGCATTCCGCCTGATCGACGCGGAGGGTCACGAGCGCTTCGTGCGCTGGTCGATGCGCCCGCAGACACCCTTTCGTGAACTCGACGCCTCGCAGCGCGAGCGCGCCGGGGCGGATTTCCTTTCGCACGACCTCCGGCAGCGCCTGGCCCAGGGACCCTTGCGCTGGGACATGGTGCTGACGCTGGCCAACCACGGCGATCCGGTCAACGACGCTTCGCAACCGTGGCCGGAAGACCGCGAGCAGGTCGTGGCCGGCACGCTGGAACTGACCGCCGCGCAACCGCAGGAACAGGGCCAGTGCCGCGACATCAACTACGACCCGTTGATCCTGCCCGACGGAATCGCCGGTTCCGACGACCCGATCCTGGCCGCGCGCTCGGCGGTGTACTCGCAGTCCTTCAACCGCCGCGAGCGAGAGATCGCGCACGGCAAGGCCCCGGAGGCCACCGGCCAGGAGCAGGCGAAATGAACAGCTCGACCCATTTCAACCTCACCGCACGCGTGCTGCACTGGCTGATGGCGGCGATGATCCTGGCGATGCTGTTCATCGGCGTGGGCATGGTGGCCTCGATCTCGCAGCGGCCGTGGCTGATCGACCTGCACCGGCCGCTGGGCATCGCGATCCTGCTGCTGGTGATCGTGCGATTGGGCAACCGCCTGCGCCACGCGCCGCCACCGCTGCCGGCGGACCTGCCGGCGTGGCAGGCGTTCGCGGCGAAGGCGTCGCACTGGGTGCTGTACGGGTTGATGTTCGCCATGCCGCTGCTGGGTTGGGCGACGGTGTCGGCAGCGGGCTATCCGGTGACGATGTTCGCCGGGTTCCAGCTGCCGCCGATCGCCCCGCACGATGCCACGCTGTATGCGTGGCTGCGCGACGCGCATGGCTGGCTGGCCAGGCTGCTGTTCGCCACGGTGATGCTGCACTTGTCCGCGGCGCTGTACCACGCGTGGGTCCGCAAGGATGGCGTATTCCAGGCGATGGCACGCGGTGGGCGCGGCGGTGGCGGGCGTGTGACGGGCGGCTAGCGCAGCGCCTGCTCCACGTCCCCCACGTCCACCCCCTGCATCTGGCCCAGCCACCCGTCGAACCAGGGCTTGTGCGAGACCCCCACGATCGCCAGCACCCGCGCACCCGGCTTTTCGCGCACCACCTGCAGCAGGTTGGCCACCATGCGCAGGTTGCGAATCTCCCAGCCGTTCACCCACATCTGCGGATAGTGTTCGGCCGACACTGCACGCAAGGCTGCATTCGCATTCACCTCGGCGTACACCTGCAGTGATTGCGGCTGGTTGATCGACCGGTAGATCGACAAGTAGTCGCCCGCCTGTGCCCACGCGGCCTGCGACTTCTCCATCTGATCCAGCCTTGCGCGGCCGGCTTTCCAGGCCGCGTCCATCTGCCGGCCGAAGGTCTGCAGATCGTCCACGCGCATGTTGTCGCCCGTGTGGTCGTCCACCTGGTAGACGCGCTCGAGCCCCAGTCGCGCGGCCAGGCGCGCGGCGACGAGGTAATCCTCGTTGCGGATCTGCGCGGTCTGCCGCAACACGTCCACCAGCGCCTCGTCCAGCCCGTCGCCGGCGTGGCGTTCGGCCTCGGGCAGGCGCAGCCACTGCACGTAGGCCGAAGCGCGGTCGTCCGCCGCGAGGAAGCGGCTGGCAAGCGCCCGGCGCTGCGCGGGCGTGGGAACGGCAGGCCATGCCGCCAGCAGGCGATCCACGGCGGCAATCGCCGCCGGGATGTCCAGGCCCGTGGCCGCGCGCGCCTTGTCGACCACCTTCGTGCCGCAGTAGTCATCGCCATAGACCGTGGGATGACGCGCGGCCATGTCGCACTGCTCGCCGCTGATGTCTTCGATGGTGATGTAGCCCGGCTTGAAAGCGGCGAGCCGGTCGAGCAATGGATCCAGCGCTTCGGGCCGGAACGGCGGCTGCTCGCTCAGGTGCACGGTGCCGAGCACGAGGACTTCGGTCCGCGGCCCGGTCATGCCTTCGTCCAGGCGGGTGAGGTCCACGGCGTGCGCGGCCAGGGGCATGCCCAAGGCGAACGCAAGGGCGGTGCGGGTCCATCCGGTGGTCATGGCAAGTTTCCTGTTCGGGCGTCGGCCGATTCTCGGCAGGCCTCCGGGTACCGCCATGTGCCGATGGATGGGTGCCGGAAGGCAGGGCTCAGCGCACTACCAATCCCACGATATCCACCATCGCCTTGGCGAAGAGCGCCACCAGCACGACGTACGTCACCGCCACCGCCTGGAACTGCACGCGCGTGCGCAACGCCAGGCCGTGGCCGGCCGCGGTGAATCCCAGCCGGCCGACACCCAGCACGCAGCGCGGCCACCAGTCGATGCGGCGGATACCCGCCGCGACCAGCCGCTGGGGCTCGGCCTGCGCCAGCCGCAGCAGCGCGCGATGCGCGAACATCACGTTGACCGTCGCCAGCACCGACAACAGGGCCAGCAGCCCCCGGTACTCCCGCAGAAACACCTCGAAGCTCATCGCCCGCATCCACGTCGATCCGCGCCCAGCCTAACGCGTTCGCTCAGCGTGCGGTGTCGATGCCGCGACCAGTCGCGGCCCAGTAGATGGCCCCGTAGAGGTGGCCGAGGTACAACGCATCGTCATAGGCCTCCGGCGGATGCCCCAGCGCGGTTGCGAATACACGCCCGCCTTCGAACGTGTGGTACCACGCCACGGGATGATGGCGACCCATGCCCCTGGCGACCTGGCCGGGCCAGATCGCGGTAGGGTCGTAGCTGCGCTCGTCCACTTCCATCACCACGTGCAGGTCGTCGCTGTAGGGCGGGTCATACTCGTACCACTCGTCGCTCCACAGCCAACGCTCAGGCAGGCCCGCGGTCGCCGGGTGGGTCGCATCGACCACGTCCACCATCGCGGTCTGCAGGTAGGGATGGGTACGGAAGGAACGGCCGATCATGCGGTCGTACCAGTCCCAGTCGCCCTTCTTGATGGCGAAGGCCTTGTGCACGGCGACCACGCCGCCGCCGGCGCGCACGTATTTCTGGAAGTTCGCGCGACGCGCGGGTTCAAGGTCGCTGGCCGGCGAATTGAGCAGCACGATCGCCTGGTATTGCGACAGGTCGCCGTCGAACGCGCGCCCATCCCAGTCCCATGTCAGCGCGAAGTCATGCCGGCGCGCCATCCGCTCGAACTGCGGCTTGGCCACCGGAATGTAGTCGTGGTGGTACTTGTTCGGAATGGCGGCCACCAACACCTTGAACTGCTGGGCCAGGGCCGGCGTGCAGGCAAGCCAGAGGCAGGCCAGCAGCATGAGGCGCGTCGCAATCATCGGGCACTCCCGCATGAGGTGGCCCGCAGTCTAGCCAGCACGGCTACGCCGCGCGCCAGGCAAGCCGAATTTTCATGGCTGCCTGCGATGACGGCATAACCCGCCGTTACAGCCAGCCCTTCTGCCGCGCGAGCCGGTACGCTTCGATGCGGTTGGCGACGCCGAGCTTGCCGATGCATTCGGAAAGATAGTTGCGCACCGTGCCGTGGGAGAGCCCGAGTAGCTCGGCGATCTCGCTGGCCGAGCGCCCTTCGCCGGCCAGGCGCAGCACGCCGCGCTCGCGGTCGCTGAGCGGATCGGCCTCGGCCCACGCTTCGGCGGCCAGTTGCGGATCGATGGCGCGCCCGCCGCGCGCGACCTGCCGCAGCGCATCGGCCAGCTGTTCCGCCGGCGCATCCTTCAGCAGGTAGCCGCCCACGCCGGCATCCAGCGCGCGGCGCAGGAAGCCCGGCCGCGCGAACGTGGTGACGATCACCACGCGTACCGGCAGGCCCTGGCGCTGGATGCGCTGCGCCAGTTCCAGGCCGGTGAGCCCGGGCATTTCGATATCGGTGACCAGCACATCCGGCTGCAAGCGCTGCAGCTCGCGCCATGCGCTTTCTCCGTCGCCGGCGCTGCCGACCACGGTGATGTCGTCCTCCAGGCCAAGCAACGCGGCCAGCGCGCCGCGCAGCATCGCCTGGTCTTCGGCCAGCAGCACGCGGATCATCGGCGGTTTCCTGTCACCTCGTGGCGCGCCACGGTAGCAGAGCGCTCACGCCGGCGTCGCATCGAGCACCTCGCGACGCGGATCGGGCCAGGGCAGGCGCGCCTGCAGTTCGGTGCCGGCACCGGCGCGGGCGTCGATACGCAGTTCGCCTCCCAGGGCTTGTAGGCGTTCGCCCATGCCCTGCAGGCCGTTGCCCGGCACGATGTCGCCACCGCGGCCGTCGGCGCGCACGCGCAGCAGCACCTGCTCGCGCGTGCATTCCAGCGCGATCCACACCTGGCGCGCACGCGCATGGCGCTGGATGTTGGTGACGGCCTCGCGCACGGTGAGCGCCAGCGCGGTTTCCAGCGAGGAAGGCAGCGGCACGTCCGGCGGGGTGTAGTGCAGCACGATCTGATCGCTCTCCAGCAGCAGGTGCGCCGAGGCGAGTTCGGCGACCAGCTCGGCCGCGCGGATGCCGGTGACCGCGCGCCGCACCTGCGCCAGCGCATCGCGCGAGACGCGCGCGACCTCGTCGATCTCGCGCCGCGCGGCGGCCGGGTCGCGCTCCACCAGTCTTCCGGCGAGATCCGCCTTCAATGCCACCAGCGACAGGGTGTGGCCCAGCAGGTCGTGCAGGTCGCGGCCGATGCGCTCGCGCTCGGCCACGCCGGCGAGCCGGCGCACTTCGTCGTGGCTCAGGCGCAGTGCGTTGTCCGCCTGGTGGCGGCGCTGGATGCTGATATTCATCAGGCCCACCGCCAGGCTCACCATCACCACACTGAAGAGATAGATCCAAGGCCAGCCGATCCACGTCCACATCGCACAGTACGCGGCCAGGATGCCGAGCATCCACAGCAGCGCGCGCTTGGGACGGGTGACGAAGGCCAGGAACGCGCACGCGTAGACGAGGTAACCCTGCGCACCGGGGTTGACCGGCGTCAGCGCGAAGCCGAGCGCGGCGATTCCCAGCGCACAGGCCAGCAGGTGGCGCCGGCTGCGGTAGTACGCGTGCTGGTACAGCCCCAGGAACACCGCGTAGCTGCCCAGCGTGGGCCACAGCCAATGCGGGAACGCGGCGGTGTTGAACATCGGGGTGAAGAAGATCCAGACCGACCAGGCCAGCATCAGCAGCGGGAACCAGGTACGGCCGCCCGAGCCGCCGGCGATGCGCAGGCCGACCAGTGAATCGGGCGTGGGATGCAGGAAGGCAGGCATGGTCGGAAGCGGGCTCATTCGCGGCGCAGGCGGTGCTGGGCCAGCAGCAAGCATAGCGCCGCGATCGCCAGCGGCACCGCCACGTGTGCCCAGGCCGCGCCCTGTGCCGGCAGCCCGACAGCCATGCGCGCCAGCTGCCCGAGGTGCCACGCCGGCCACAGCGGCGCCAGCGTGGAGAACACCGGCGGCAAGACCGACAGCGGCATCCACAGGCCCGAGAGCAGCGACATCGGCAGGTAGACCAGGTTCACCACTGCCGGCGCGGCGCTGGCCGGGGCGAAGCTGCCCACCAGCAGGCCGATCGCGCAGAACGGCAGGGCCGCGA
Organism: Pseudomonadota bacterium; assembly: GCA_023386795.1. GTDB lineage: Bacteria > Pseudomonadota > Gammaproteobacteria > Xanthomonadales > Xanthomonadaceae > Stenotrophomonas_A. The sequence continues at coordinate 17,805 of JAEWJB010000080.1, read as the reverse complement.
ACACGCCGACCAGCAACAGCAGGCCGGCCTGCGCCGGCGCCAGGTGCACGCCGCCGAACAGCGCGCCGGCGGCGATCAGCAACGTGGCGATGCTCGCGGCGAACACCATCGCCATCGCCACGCGCGCTACCAGCCACGCGGCGGGCGGTGCGGGCAGCGCGCGCTTGAGCGTGAGCAGGCCGCGCTCGCGGTCCAGCGCCAGGCCGATGCCAAAGCCGAACAACCCCGGTGCCATCGCGCCGAACACGGTGTAGCTGGCTAGCAGCGGGACCGATGCCTGCCCGTGGCCCAGCAGCACGCCGAACATCAGGTAGAACACCAGCGGGAACGCCAGCGAGGGCACGACGAAGGCCGGGGTGCGCAGCACGCGAAGCAGTTCGCAGCGCGCCTCGGCCAGGTAGATCGGCCACTGCGGCGCGTAAAGGGATGACGGGTTCATGCGGCCTCCGCTTGGCGGGTGAGATCGAGGAAAGCGTCGGCCAGGCCGGCGCGTCGGACTTCCAGTGCGCTCAACGCGGGGTCGGCGGCCAGCAGCCGCGCGACCACGCCTTCGGCCGGTTCGGCCTGTATCTCCACGCCGGCCGGGTGCGTGGCCACGGCCTGCACGCCGGGCCAGCGCGCGATCTCGCCGGCATCCACGACGGTGCGGCAACGTACCGTCGTGCGTGCAACGCGGCTGCGGATGTCCTCGATGCCGCCTTCGGCCACCACGGTGCCTTCGCGCATCACGATGACGCGGTCCGCCAGCGCTTCGGCCTCTTCCAGGTAGTGGGTGGTCAGCAGGACACCACAGCCTTCGGCCACCATCTCGCGGATCGAGTTCCAAAGCCGCCGGCGCGCCTCGATGTCCAGGCCCGTGGTGGGTTCGTCGAGAAACAGCAGGCGCGGACGCCCGCAGATCGCCAGTGCGAACTGCACGCGGCGTTGCTGTCCGCCGGAAAGCTGGCCGTAGCGCCGCTCGAAGATGTCTTCCAGCCCGGCCAGCGCGATGCAATCGGCGGTGCTGCGCGGGGCGGGGTAGTAGCGCCGCGTGAGGTCGAGCAGTTCGCGCACGCGCAGCATGTCCGGCAGGCCGCAGGCCTGCAGCATCACCCCGACGTCGCGGCGTGCGCGCCGGTCTTGGGCGGCGGCGCCGGAGAGCAGCGCCTGCCCGGCATCGGGGCGCAGCAGGCCGAGCAGCAACCCGATGCTGGTGCTCTTGCCGGCCCCATTGCCGCCGAGCAGCGCCACGACCTGGCCGGCCTCGACCGCCAGATCGATGCCACGCAGCGCATGGCGCGGGCCGAAGTGCTTGTGCGCGCCGCGCAGGCAGGCCAGTGGTACGGGAGAAGCGAGGGACATGACCGGCTCCGGTGGGTGGACGCCGCCAGCTTCTCGCCGCGCGTGCCGGTGCGTCAGTCACCGCTGTCAGGCATCGTCGGTGACAGCTGTCACTGGCCGGCGCGCGGCCGTGGGATCATGCTGCGCCCCGTCCCGTCGCAGCCCCCTCCGGCATGAAGTGACTTCCGGCAACTTGCACCGGGGCGTCGCGGCGGTCACATTCCGTCCCATTCCCCGTCACGTGTACATGATGAACACCTCTGCTGATCTGCTGAAGGAACTCAAGATCGACCGCAAGGCGCCCGCCGGGCGCGAGCCCCCCTCTTCGCGGCGCGGGCTGTGGATTGGCCTGGGCGTATTGGTGGCCGTGCTGTTGCTGGCCGGCGGCGCGTGGGCGCTGTTCGGGCGCAAGCCGCCGGTGGAAGTGCGCACTGCGCCGGTGGTGGCGATCACCGCCGGCGGCAGCAGCGCCTCGGTGCTGGACGCCTCCGGCTACGTGGTGGCGCGGCGCATGGCCACGGTCTCGGCCAAGATCACCGGCAAGGTGCGCGAGGTGAAGATCGAGGAGGGCATGCGCGTGGAGGAGGGCCAGGTGATGGCCACCCTCGACCCGATCGACGCCGACGCCGCGCGCGAACTGGCCGATTCGCAGGTCTCGGCTGCACGCAGCCAGGTGGAGAACGTCTCGGCGCAGCTCAAGCGCGCCGAGGCCGACGCCGTTCGCCTGCAGACCCTGGTCAACCAGCAGCTGGTCTCGCGCTCGCAGTACGACGAGGCGGTGGCGCTGCGTGACGGCCTGCGCGCGCAGCTGCAGACCGCCCAGCGCAACGTCAAGGTGGCCAGCAACAATCTCTCCATCTCCGACCTGGGCGTGGACAACACCATCGTGCGCGCGCCGTTCGCCGGCGTGGTCACGGCCAAGGCGGCGCAGCCGGGCGAGATCGTCTCCCCGTTGGCGACCGGCGGCTTCACCCGCACCGGCATTGGCACCATCGTGGACATGGAATCGCTGGAAGTCGAGGTGGAAGTCGGCGAGGCCTATATCGGTCGCGTGCAGCCGAAGATGCCGGTGGAGATCGTGCTCAACGCCTACCCGGACTGGAAGATCCCCGGCGAGGTCATCGCCATCATCCCCACCGCCGACCCTGGCAAGGCCACGGTGAAGGTGCGCGTGGCGATGAAGGTGAAAGACCCGCGCATCGTCCCGGAGATGGGCGTGCGGGTGAGCTTCCTGGAAGAAGCCAAGCCGGCGCAGGCCCAGCAGCCGCAAGGCGTGCGCGTGCCCGGCGGCGCGCTGGTCGAACGCGAAGGCGCCACCGTGGCCTTCGTCGTCGGCGAGGAGAACCGCGTCACCGTGCAGCCGGTGAAGACCGGCATTGCCATGGGCGATGACCGCCAGGTGCTCTCCGGGCTCACGGCCGGCGACACCGTGGTGCTCGATCCGCCGCCTGCGCTCAAGGACGGCGACAAGGTCGCCCTTGCCGGCGCGCAAGCCGAGTAGGTCGCCCGCCGCCGCAACCGTTCGTCGCTGTCGCCCCGTTCGTCGCTGTCGCTGTCGCGTTGCCACAACCCGCTGGTTTTGCCGTTACCCGATCGCGGTCGCGCCGGGCCGTAGCGCGCTGTCGATCCGACGGCGCGCCGGACGTCGCTGGCGTAAGGAACCGCGCCGTCCACCGAACCACCTTGCATCCGCCGCATTCATAGAGGAAAGCCCATGTCCGCCCTGGTTACCCTGCGCAATGTCACCAAGACCTATCAACGCGGCCCGGAGAAAGTGCAGGTGCTGCACGGGATCGACCTGGAGATCGAGCGCGGCGATTTCGTCGCGCTGATGGGCCCCTCCGGCTCGGGCAAGACCACCCTGCTCAACCTGATCGGCGGGCTCGACAGCCCCACGGGCGGCGAGATCGAGATCGAGGGCGAGCGCATCGACCGCCTCAGCGGCGGACAGCTCGCCAGCTGGCGCAGCCACCACGTCGGCTTCGTGTTCCAGTTCTACAACCTGATGCCGATGCTCAACGCGCAGAAGAACGTCGAGCTGCCGCTGCTGCTCACCCACCTGGGCGCGGCGCAGCGCAAGCGCAACGCGGAGATCGCGCTGACCCTGGTCGGCCTGGCCGATCGCGCCAGCCACCGCCCGAACGAACTGTCCGGCGGCCAGCAGCAGCGCGTGGCGATCGCCCGCGCGATCGTCTCCGACCCGACCTTCCTGATCTGCGACGAACCGACCGGCGACCTGGACCGCCACAACGCCGAGGAAATCCTCAAGCTGCTGCAGCAGCTCAACCGCGAGCACGGCAAGACCATCATCATGGTCACCCACGACCCGAAGGCGGCCGAATACGCGACCCACACCATCCACCTGGACAAGGGCGAGCTGGCCGATGCCCCGGCCGCGCACTGATCGGGGGATGCCATGAAATATCTTTCGCTCGTATGGGCGCAGCTGTTCCGCAGCAAGACGCGGACGATGCTGACGCTGTTCTCGGTGGTGGTCGCCTTCCTGCTCTTCGGCCTGCTCGACTCGGTGCGCGTGGCGTTCACCGCCGGCGGCTCGGTGGAAGGCGCCAACCGCCTCGTGGTGGCCTCGCGGCTGTCGATCACCCAATCCCTGCCGGTGCGGCTGGAGCCGCAGATCCGCAGCATCCCCGGCGTGCGTGATGTCACCTACGCGATGTGGTTCGGCGGCATCTACCGCGACCCCAAGGACTTCTTCCCGAACTTCTCGGTGGCGCCGAACTTCTTCGACGTCTACACCGAGTACGACGTGCCGCCGGACCAGCTCAAGGCGTTCCAGAGCACCCGCACCGGCGCGGCCGTGGGCGAGGCGCTGGCCAAGAAGTTCGGCTGGAAGGTCGGCGACACCATTCCGTTGCAGGCCACCATCTTCCCGCGCGGCGGCAGCAACGACTGGCCGCTGGAGCTGAAGCTGATCTTCCGCGCCAAGGACCGCGCCAACGTGCAGGCCGAAAACCAGCTGATGATGAACTGGAAGTACTTCGATGAGTCCAACGACTACATCAAGAGCCAGGTCAGCTGGTACACGGTGAAGCTGGCCAACGCCGACCAGGCCTCGCGCGTGGCGCAGGCCATCGACGCGCTCTCGGCCAATTCCGACCACGAGACCAAGACGCAGACCGAGTCGGCATTCCAGCAGGCCTTCATCAAGCAGTTCGCCGATATCGGCCTGATCGTCACCTCGATCATGGGCGCGGTGTTCTTCACCCTGGTGCTGCTGACCGGCAACACGATGGCGCAGGCGGTGCGCGAGCGCATCCCGGAACTGGCCACGCTCAAGACGCTGGGCTTCAAGGACGGCACGGTGTTGACGCTGGTGATGTTCGAGTCGGTGCTGCTGGTGGTGCTGGGCGGACTGCTCGGCATGGGCCTGGCCTCGCTGGCCATCCCGGGCCTGGCCAAGGCCTCCGGCGGCGCGCTGCCGGTGCACTTCGTGCCGGCACAGACCTGGGTGATTGGCCTGGTGCTGATGATCGGCATCGGCGTGGTGGTGGGACTGCTGCCGGCGTTGCGCGCGCAGCGGCTGAAGATCGTCGACGCGCTGGCCGGACGCTGAGGAGCACACGCACATGAAGAAGCAATGGATGTGGAACCTGCTGTCGACGGTGTTGCTGGCCATCGCGCTGGTGGTGTGGATCGTGCTGCCGTGGTTCGCGGTGCTCGGCGTGGCCGTGGTCATCGCGCTATGGCTGCTGCTCACCCGCACCGGGCGCCTGTCGCTGGCGGCCGCGCGCATCGGCATCGCCAGCCTGCCGCAGCGCTGGGGCGCCACCTCGGTGATCGTGGTCGGCATCGCCGGCGTGGTCGGCGTACTGGTCGCGATGCTGGCCATGGGCCGTGGCTTCCAGGCCACGCTGGACAGCACGGGCGATGACACTACCGCCATCGTGCTGCGCGGCGGTTCGCAGGCAGAGACCAACTCGGTGATCATGCGTGACCAGGTCCCGCTGATCGCCAGCCTGCCGGGCGTGGCGCGCGGTGCGGATAACCGCCCGCTGGTATCGCCCGAGCTTTCGCAGGTGGTGAACCTGGTCTCCAAGGCCGACGGCACCGACGTCAACGCGCAGTTCCGCGGCGTGGGCGAGCAAGCCTGGACCGTGCACGACAAGGTGAAGATCATCGAAGGGCGGCAGTTCAAGCCGGGCCTGCGCGAGATCGTGGTCGGCAAGGGCGCGCAGTCGCAGTTCCGCGGGCTGGAGGTCGGCAAGACGCTCAACCTCGGCAACCAGGCGTGGACGGTGGTGGGCGTGTTCACCAGCGGCGACGCGCACGACTCGGAAATGTGGACGGACACCGAGACGCTGGCCAGCACCTACAACCGCCGCGCCTACCAGTCCATCAGCGTGCGCACCACCGGAGCCGACGGCTACAGCCAGTTCAAGACCGCGATGGCGGCCGACCCGCGCCTGAAGCTGGATGTGTCCACCACCCGCGAGTACTACCGCAAGCAGGGCGGCAACCTGAGCAAGGTGCTGGAGGTGCTGGGCAAGTTCATCGGCACGATCATGGCCTTCGGTGCGGTGTTCGGTGCGCTCAACACGATGTACGCGGCCGTGGCCACGCGCGCGCGCGAGATCGCCACGATGCGCGCGATCGGCTTCCGCGGCCTGCCGGTGGTGGTGGCGGTGATGCTGGAGACGATGCTGCTGGCCCTGCTGGGGGGCGTGCTCGGCGGGCTGATCGCCTGGGCGATCTTCAACGGCTACAGCGTGTCCACCCTGGGCAGCAACTTCAGCCAGGTGGTGTTCCAGTTCCGCGTCTCGCCCGAACTGCTGTGGACCGGCCTGAAGTGGGCACTGGGCATCGGCCTGGTGGGCGGCCTGTTCCCGGCACTGCGCGCGGCGCGGCTGCCGATCACCGTGGCGCTGCGCGAGGTCTGAGGACCCGCACCTGCCCCGCGCCCGCCACCGGGCGCGGGGTGAAGCCCACGCCGATCTCGCCCAACCGTTCCCAACGGTCACACGGTTGTCATGGACGCGCGGTAGAAGCCGCGCGGCGACAACGCTAGGCTGGGCTTTGCCGTTGTTCTCCTTTGGAATGCCCCGCCATGTCGCGCCCGTTCTTCGTGGCCGGCCTGCTGGCCCTGCTCTGCGCGTGGCTGGCGGGCACCGGCTGCTCGTCCACTTCGCTCAGTTCCCGCCTGGTGGCGCCCGGCGGCGCCTCCCCGCTGCTGGGCATGGTCGATGCGCAGGCCCTGCTCAGCCAGATCCCCAACCGCAGCGGCACCCTGCCCGGCCGCGACGAGGTGCCGATCTTCTGGCGGGCGTTCGAGCCGGGTGACTACGGCTTCACGTACCACTTCAGCCGCAGCCTCGGTGCCGATGGCTTCACCCGCAGCGCCTTCAAGTTCAATCTCGACCCCCACCTGGCCGCACAGCCACGCACGACGCCGCGCGGCACGGTGATCCTGCTGCACGGATGGATGATGGACGGCAACTCGCTGCTGCCGTGGTCGCTCACGCTGGCCCAGGCCGGTTACCGCGCCATCGCGCTGGACCTGCGCAACCACGGGCAATCGGGCAGCGGGCTGTCGGGCTACGGCACGCGCGAATCGGACGACGTGGTGCGCGTGATCGGCGAACTGCGCCAGCGCGGGGAAATCACCGGGCCGCTTTACCTGTTCGGCGTGTCCTATGGCGCGGCGACCGCGCTGTTCAGCGCCGACAAGCTGGGCGACCAGGTGGCCGGCGTGGTGGCGGTGGAGTCCTTCGCCAACGCAGGACGCGGCATCCGCGACATGATTCCGCACATGCTCGCCGAGACCCCCCAGGGCTGGCAGGCACGCGCGATGTCCGGCTACATGCGCTGGCGTTACGGCCACCAGGACCTGGACCGGGTGATCGCTGCCGCCGACCAGCAGTTGGGCCTGGACCTGGACAAGCTCGACGTCGCCCCGGCGGTAATGGATGCGCGCGCCTGCGTACTGCTGCTGCACGGCGATGCCGACCACCACATCCCGGTGTCGCATGGCCGCCTGCTGGCGACCTCGGCACCGCGCGCGCATTACCTGGAACTGCACGACGAGGACCACCTGAGCCTGCCGATGCGGCTGGACCTGTTGGCCCCGATGGTGACGCAATGGTTCGAGGCCAACCCGGCCTCACAGGCGCAGTGCCCGGCGCCGCTGCAGCTGCCGGCGGGCGAAGAGATCCGCGCCGCGCTTAATCCGGCCTATCCAGCCAGCCGAGGTTGATGGCCGCCGCGAGGTCGGCGGGCGTATCGATATCCAACGCCAGATCCGGCGCCTGCACCTGCCCAAAGGCGCGCGCGGGGTCGCGGGCGAGCGTGCGCAGGCCTTCGTCGCCGGCAAAGCGGGCCTGGCGCCAATCATCGGCCGCGACCACCGCCGGCAAGCCACGCACGCCCACGTAGGCGGTAAAGGCGCCACCGGCCGGCGCGCGTTCGGCGGCATCGAGCAACGCGGCCACGTGTGGCAAGTCCAGCGCCGGCTGGTCGCATCCGAGCACTAGCACGCGGCCATAGCCGGCCGCGCCCAGCACCGACTGCAGCCGCGCCAGGCTCTGGCCCAGGCCCCGCGGCCAGTCGGCGACTTCCACGACTTCCACCGCGATGCCCTTCAACTCTGCGCGCAGGTGTGCGGCTTCGGCCCCCAACGCCACCAGCACGCGCGTCGCGCCACTGGCATGCGCCAGCCGCGCACTTCGCCGCAGCAATGTTTCGCCATCGCGTCGCAGCAGTTGCTTCGGGCGACCCAGGCGCGTGCTCCCACCGGCCGCCAGCACGACGGCAACGAAGTCCGTGCTCACGCGGAACGCTCCGCTTTCTCCTCGCGCCAGCGCTGCAGTTGCGCAGCGATACTCAGCGCGATGGCCTGCGGCCCCTCACCGCCCAGCGGCAGGCCAACCGGCGAACGCAGCCGCGGCAACAGCGCTTCGTGCTGCGCGGGCGAGAGCAGTTGGAACAGGTCCTGCTGTCGTCGGCGCGGGCCAAGCAGGCCGATGAAGGGCACGGGGTGGGCAGCCAGCCCATCGAGCGTCTCGCGGTCGAGTTCGAAGTGGTGGTGCATCACCAGCGCCGCGTCGGCTTGCAGGCCAGCCGCCAGCGCCTGCGAGGGGGTGGCTTCCACGTGGTGATCCGCCAATGCACCTTGGGCACGCCAGCGTGGCCGCTTCTCCACCAGTGTGGTGATCCAGCCCAGCTCGCGCAGCCAGGGCAGCAGCGTCGCGCTTTCCGGCCCGGCGCCGAACAGCACGACGGAAGGTGGCGGGGGAAGATGCACTTCCCGCGATGCCGGGGGCTCGCCTTCGAAAGGCAGAGACCATGCGCGCGATTGCGCACCGACCTGCGCCTCGAAGCGGCCACGCTCCACCAGACGCAGATGCAGTCCGCCTTCGCGTGCAAGCCAGCCACTCGCCAGCAGGTCCCAGCCCGGCAGCAACGGCAGCGGCAGCAGCGCCAGGTGCAGACGACCGCGGCAGCCGACCGCCGCGCCGGAAAGCAGGTCTTCATCGCCGCGCGTGTCGATCTCCATCCATGCCGCTTCCCCGGCCTGCAGCGCGGCCTCCGCGCGAAGGGCGATGTCCGCTTCCAGGCAGCCGCCGCTGAGCCAGCCTTGGCGCGCGTCTTCGCCACCGAACAGCGCGAGTGCGCCGGGTTTGACGTAGGTGGAGCCGTCGGTGGCGAACACCACCGCCAACGTGGCCGGAAGCCCGGCGACCGCGGCGGCCAGGCTGGCTTGAAGGGCATGTCGTGCAGCCGTCATCGGGGAAGCGACCCTCGCCGGATACGAGCCACCAGACTAGCGCGCCACGTGCATGCGTGGCGTAGCCGCGATCAGACGCCGGGGCGCCGGCGCGATTGCCACAGCCCTTCGCCGAGGAACAATGCCAGGCCGATCCAGATCGCGACGAAGCCCAGGGCGCGCTGCGGGTCGAACACTTCGTGGAAGACCCACACCCCGAGCAGCAGCTGCAGGGTCGGCGCGATGTACTGCAGGATGCCGACCAGCGAGAGCGGGATGCGTCGCACGCCGTAGGCAAAGGCGATCAGCGGCACCGCGGTGACCACGCCGCCGAACGCCAGCAGCAGGTCGTCGCGCAGTGACCAGCCCTGCAGGAAACCGCCGCCGTGGCCTTGCTCGCTCCACAGCACGAAGCCGAGCGCGGGCAGGAACAAGTACAGGCTCTCCACGCCCAGTCCGGCCACCGCATCGACGGCGACGATCTTGCGCAGCAACCCGTACAACCCGAACGACAGTGCCAGGCCCAGGGCGATCCAGGGCGGCGCACCCGCCGACCACGTGAGCCAGGCCACGCCCAGCGCCGCGCAGCCCACCGCCAGCCATTGCAGTGCGCGCAGGCGCTCCTTGAGCACCACCACGCCGAGCAGCACGCTGACCAGCGGATTGATGTAATAGCCCAGGCTGCTCTCGATGACGTGGCCGGCATTGATGGCCCAGATGTACAGGCCCCAGTTGAAGCCGATCGACAAGCCGCTGAGCGCCAGCAGTCCCAGCGCGCGTGGTTGCGCGGCGATGCGCCGCAGCCACGCCAGCCGCGTGGTGAGCAGCAGCCAGCCGACCACCAGCAGCGTGCTCCACACGATGCGGTGGGCGATGATCAGCGGCGACGGCACGGCCTTGAGCAGGTGCCAGTAGACCGGGAACAGGCCCCAGATGACAAAGGCGCCGGCGGTGATCGCCACGCCCTGGCGGCGCTGGCGCAATGCGGTATCGGTCATGGCGGTTTACTTGCGTGCGCGCGAAAGGGTGACCACGACCACGCCGGCGAGGATCACGGCCATCGCGCCGAAGTCGCCGGCGCCGAAGCGTTCGTGGCCCAGCCAGGCGCCGAGCGCCACGGCAATCACCGGGTTGACGTAGGCGTAGCTGCCGGCCAGCGCCGGCCGCACGTTGTGCAGCAGCCACACGTAGGCGGTGAACGCGATGATCGAGCCGAACACGCACAGGTAGGCCACCGCGAGCAAACCCTGGCGGGTCGGCAGCGCATGCGGACGCTCGCCGATGAGCAGGCCGACGAGGAAGATCAGCACGCCGCCGCAGATCATCTGCCCGGCGGCGGTCATGAACGGCGAAGGCAGGTCGCGGCCGCGCGACCAGATCGAGCCGAACGCCCAGCCCAGCGGGGCGATCAGCAACAGCACCAGGCCCGTGGGCGTGGCAGTGAGGCTGCTACCGGCGTTGAGCCATACCACGCCGAGGAAGCCGATCACGATGCCCAGCCACTCGCCGCGGCTGGCGTGCTGGCCGCGCAAGGCCGAGAACAGCGCCATCCACAGCGGCACCGAGGCCACCGCGGTGGCGGCCAGGCCGGAAGAGACGTCGCGCTCGGCCAGCACGACCATGCCGTTGCCGAGCAGCAGCAGGGTGGCACCCATCATGGCGATGTTCGGCCATTGCGCACGCGTGGGCGCAGGCACGCCACGCCAGCGCAGTACCGCGTACATGAGCGTGCCGGCGATGATGAAGCGCCCGCCGGAGACCATCGTCAACGGCAGGGCCCCGCCTTCCAGCGCGAGCCGGATGCCCAGGTAGGTCGAGCCCCAGACGAGGTAGACGATCAGCAGGGCGAGGACGACGAAGCCGCGGCGCGCGGCATGCGCGCCAGCGTCGGCGGGGGAAGACATGCGAATCCGTGGCGAGGCCGGAAAGGAGGGAAATTCTAGACCTTTTCTCCGGCCTTACAGCGCGCGAAGTGGAACGACGCGCGACGCGTTTGCAACGCTGGCGTGCTCAGCGGCGCGCGCCGGCGCTGCGTTCGCGGGCTTGCTTGAACTCGCTGCCCTCGCCCCATGCCGGCCAGACGCGCCCATTGGCCAGTTCCAGGCCCAGTTCGTAGACCAGCTGGGTATCGGCGGCATGGCCGCGCGCGTCCCACTGCGCGGTCCAGCGGTCGCAGGGCTGGTGGTAGCAGTCGCGGAAGTACGCCTCGCGCAGCGCCTTGCCCGCCGCCACGCCGCCGTCCACGCGGTCCAGGCCCGGGCCGATGGTGATCGCCGGCACGCCGACGCGGGCGAATGCAAAGTGGTCGGCGCGGTAGAAGAAGCCGGCTTCCAGGTTCGGGTCCGGGCTGTACTGGCGCCCGTGGGCTTCGGCCACGCGCTTGAGGTCCCCCTCCAGCGAGACCCGGCCCAGACCCCAGGAGGCGATGTCGCGGGTGGGGCCGTCGGGGCTGAACATCTCCATGTTCAACACCGCCACGGTGCGGTCCAGCGGCGCCAGCGGATGGGCGGCGTAGTAGCTGGCGCCCAGCAGGCCCTTCTCCTCGGCGGTAAGCGCAATGAACAGCAGGCTGCGCTGCGGGCGCGGGCCCGCGGCGAAGGCGCGCGCCAGTTCCAGCACGCTGGCCACGCCGGTGGCGTTGTCCACTGCGCCGTGGCGGATGCGGTCGCCATCCTTGTCCGGCTCACCGACGCCGAAGGCGTCCCAATGGGCAGAGAAGATCACCGTCTCGTCGGCATGGGTGGTGCCGGGCAGGCGCGCGACCACGTTGTGGGTCACCACGCGCTCGCGCTTGAGCTTGAACTGCGCGCTCAGGCGCGCATCGCCCAGCGGCACCGGACGGAAATCGGCCTGCATGGCCTGGCGCTTGAGCGCGTCGAAATCCAGGCCGGCCTCGCGGAAGATCGCCACTGCCTGCTCTCGTTGCAGCCAGCCGCGCAGCGGGGTGTGCATCGCGCGCGCCTGTGCATCATCGCGCTCGATGTCGAACAGCGGCGACAGGCCCGAGCTGCGCACGGTGTTCCAGCCATAGGCGGCCGGGGCCGTCTCGTGGACGATCAATACGCCGGTGGCGCCCCGGCGTGCGGCTTCCTCGAACTTGTAGGTCCAGCGGCCGTAGTAGGTGACCGCCTTGCCGTCGAACGCGCCCGGGCTGGCGGCTTCGAAGTCGGCGTCGTTGATCAGCATGACGGCGACCTTACCCTTCAGGTCGACGCCCTTGTAGTCGTCCCAGTGGCGTTCCGGGGCGCTGATGCCGTAGCCGACGAAGACCAGCGGCGCGTCCTTGACCACCACCTCGGTGCCGGGACGCAGGCTCTGCAGGGTGATGTCCTCGCCGTTGCGCAGCGCGCGGGTCTGGCCGCCTTCGCGCAGGCTGGCCTCGACCGGGCCTTCCACCGAGACGCGCACCAGCGGCACCGATTGCGTCCAGCCGCCGGTATCGCCGCCCGGCTGCAGGCCGGCCTGCTTGAATTGCGCGCTGAGATAATCGAGCGTGCGCTGCTCGCCGTTGGTCGCCGGCGCGCGGCCTTCGTACTCGTCCGAGGCCAGCACCTGCACGTGGCGCGAGAGCGCCTCGGGATCGATCTGCGTGGCCGCATCATTCGCCGCGTGGGCGACGCCTCCGACGAACAGGCAGGCGGACAGCAGCAGGATGCGCATCGGATTCACGGCGGCGGCTTTCTTGAAAGGGGGACGCACAGTGTAGTGCGCGCGACGTCGCACGCCGAGTGTTGTCAGGCCGCGCGGCGTGCGCGATCCAGCCAGCTGGCCAGGCCCTGCGCGTTGAGTTCGATATCCATCGCCAATACGCGCGTCACCGCCTCGTCGTCGAGCGGGATGCCGTGCGCATGCGCGCGTTCGAGGTACAGCTCGGTGAGCGCGGCCACCAGGCAGCGGTGGCGGTCGGGGCGTTCGTCGCAGCTGCGGGCCAGCGCGGCCATCGCGTCGATCTGTTCGATGAGCGCCCGGCCCAATGCCGCGGGCGGTGCGACGCGGCCGAAGTGCGTGAGGTACATCGCCTCCGGGGCGTAGGACAGCAGGCGTTCGATGGAAGCCCGCATGGCCTCGGGCTCGAACTGCACCGGCGAGGAGGTCGGCACGATGAAGGGACCTTGCACCGAATCAAGCTCGCGATAGGACAGCCCGAAGGTGTCGCCGGTGAACCAGCTGCGGCTGCGCGCGTCCCACACGCACAGGTGGTGGCGGGCGTGGCCGGGCGTGTCGAGCGTGAGCAAGGGGCGGCCGGCCAGCGATACGCTGCCGCCGTCCTCGGCGATGACCACGCGCGTCTCCGGCACCGGCAGCACTTCTCCGTAGCTGCGCGCGATTTCCTCGGCGCCGTAGACCTCCGTGGCACCGGCGAGCAGGCGCGTGGGGTCGACCATGTGCGGTGCGCCACGCGGATGCACCAGCAGCTTGGCGTGGGGCAGGTGCCTGATCAGCGCACCGGCACCGCCAGCGTGATCGAGATGCACGTGGGTGAGGATCAGCCAGTCCACGTCCTCGGGCGCCAGGCCCGCTGCGGGCAATGCGGCCAGCATCGCCGGCACGGCGAGCGCGGTGCCGCAGTCGATGAAGGCGCCGCGCCCCTGCTCGACGAGCAGGTAAGCGGCATCGAAGTCCGGCCGCTGGAAGCCGGTGTCGAGCGTATGGATGCCGTATTCGGCCATCTGGCGTCCTGTGGGGTCGCTGGATGGGGACATTCTAGGCGGTAGGCGCGGGGCTGCGGATGCGGCTTTCGTCGGGGGTGCGGCGTGCGGCGGGACTCAGCCTGCCTCGCGCAGCGCCTGCAGTGCTTCCAGTACCAGGTCGGTCTCCGCTTCCAGCTTGAACAGCGGCGACTCCAGCGCATCAGCCGCGACCGCCTGCTTGAGTACGGCGATCGTCTGCCCCGCCTCGCGCGGCGAATCGAAGCCTTCGCTCTGGATCAGCAGCACGCCCGCGTCGTTGGTCAGCTTGAAGTAGAACCGGCCATCGGCCTCGCGGTATTGCTTGAACACCGGCAGCGCGGTCTTGGCCTTCTTCTGCTTGCCTTCCTCGCCGGCCTGCGTGGACAGGTCACGCAGGCCGACCGCATGGCGCAGCTCGGCCAGGAACGGCTTGGCGAACTGCTCGCGCAGGCGCTCGCCACCGCGGCGCAGGATTGCCTCGATGGCCGCCGGGTCGGCCATCAGCGTCTCGTAGCGTTCTCGCAGCGGCGAGATCTCCGCATCGATGCGCTCGAACAGTTGCTGCTTGGCGTCGCCCCAGGAAATCCCATCGGCGAAAGCCTGGGCGAACGCGGCGGTTTCCTCGGCGCTGGCGAACGCCTGGTAGAGCTGGAAGAGCGCCGAGCCTTCGGTGGTCTTCGGCTCGCCGGGCGCGCGCGAATCGGTGAGGATCGAGAACACCAGCCGGCGCAGTTCCTCGCGCTTGGCGAACAGCGGGATGGTGTTGTCGTAGGACTTGCTCATCTTGCGGCCGTCCAGGCCCGGCAGCGTGGCGACCTGCTCGTCGATCAGCGCTTCGGGCAGCACGAAGAAATCCCGGCCGTAGACATGGTTGAAACGCTGCGCGAAGTCGCGCGCCATCTCGATGTGCTGCACCTGGTCGCGGCCCACCGGCACCTGCTTGGCATTGAAGATCAGGATGTCGGCAGCCATGAGCACCGGGTACATGAACAACCCGGCGGTGATGCCGGCATCGGCGTCCTCGCCCTCGGCGATGTTCTTGTCCACCGCGGCCTTGTAGGCGTGCGCGCGGTTGAGGATGCCCTTGCCGGCAATACAGGTCAGGAACCAGTTGAGTTCGTTGATTTCCGGGATATCGCTCTGGCGGTAGAACCACACCTTGTCCGGATCCAGGCCACAGGCCAGCCAGGTGGCGGCGATCTCCAGCGTGGAGCGCTGGGTGCGCGCCGGGTCCTGCGCCTTGATGAGGCTGTGCAGGTCGGCCAGGAAGTAGAAGCTCTCCACGTCGGTAGCGCGGCTGGCCGCGATCGCCGGGCGCACGGCGCCGACGTAATTGCCCAGGTGGGGCGTGCCCGAAGTGGTGATGCCGGTGAGGACGCGGGTGGTCATGTGAGGGATAGCCAGGGAGCAAGGTACCCCTTCAGTTTAACCGCAGGCCCGCACGTCCATCGCCCCGTGCCGGCCGCGCGGGGCCCTGCGGCCGGGCATGAAAAAGGCGGGCTGCCGGAGCAGCCCGCCTCGAAAGGGTCGCCGGGCCCGAGGCCCCGCTGGACTCAGTAGTCCTTGTATTCCTTGCGCAGCGCGTCGTCGAAGTCCTTGACCTCCTTCTCCGCGCGGTCGCGATCCCAGCCATAGCGTTCCTGCAGCTTGCCGGAGAGGTACTGCGCGTTGCCTTCGGCCACGTCGAAGTCGTCGTCGGTGAGGTCGCCCCACTTGGCCTGCATCTTGCCCTTCAGCTGGGTCCACTTGCCGGAGATGATGTCTTTGTTCATGGCGCACTCCTGTGTGTCGTTTGTCGTCGGTAAGACGGCCACCGGCCGCGTGCGTACAGATTGCAACCGCGCGCGTTTCCATCAGGTCAATCGGCGTCAAGAACGTCCTCATCGCCATGAACAATTCAATACGCTGCGCGTGCGAAACACGCGCAAAAGAAAAGCGGGCCGAAGCCCGCCTCTCTCCCTCCCACGCGGCGACTTACTTGGCCGCGTCCTGCACCTTCTCGCCCGCCTTCTGCACGTCCTTGCCGGCGCCAGCCACGGTGTTGCAGCCCGACAGCACGGCCATCGAGAACATGCCCAGGACCAGCAGCGTCATCACTCGCTTCATTGTTTCTCTCCTCGGTTGGATGGCGACGTCTCCGCCGCACTTGAATTGCTTGGATGGGTTTGGAACGGGTTAACCGGTCAGCACTTGCCGTCGCTGCACTTGTTAGCGGTGTCTTCCACCTTTTCGCCAGCCTTCTGCACGTCCTTGCCGGCGCCGGCCACGGTGTTGCAGCCGCTCAGCATGCCCACGGAAAACAGCGCAAGCATCGCCAGGGTCATCAGTCGCTTCATGTCCTTCTCCGGTCGATGCGGCCCTGTGGAAAGTCGGGCGGGCCGCTTGGCGCACAATCTGACTTTCCGACCGTCGAGCGGATGTGAACGCGGTCGGCTTCGTCAAAACAACGGGCGGGAAAGGTTCAGCCAGCCGGTCAGTCGCGCATCAGCGTGGACTTGCCGAACAGGCTCTCGACCAGATCCACCGCCAGTTCCGCGGTGAGGTTGCGGTTGTCGATCACCGGGTTGAGTTCGACGATGTCCAGCGAGCCCAGTCGCCCGGTATCGGCGATCATCTCCATCACCAGCTGCGCCTCGCGATAGTTGGGGCCACCGGGCACCGTCGTGCCGACGCCCGGCGCGATGCTGGGGTCCAGGAAGTCGACGTCGAAGCTGACGTGCAGGTGGGTATCCTCGTCCACGCCGGCCAGGGCGGCTTCCACCGCGCGCTTCATGCCGTTTTCGTCGATGTAGCGCATGTCGTAGACATCGATGCGGTGCTGCTTGATGAGCCGCTTTTCTTCCGGGTCCACCGAACGAATGCCGATCTGGCGGACCTGCTCGGGCCGCAGCGCGGGGGCGTCGCCGCCCAGATGGGTGAGTTCGCGCGGGCCCAGCCCGCACAGGCAGGCCACCGGCATGCCGTGCACGTTGCCCGAGGGCGTGACCTCGCTGGTGTTGAAGTCCGAGTGCGCATCCAGCCACAGCACCCGCAGCTTGCGGCCCTGCGCGCGGCACCAGCGCGAGACCGCGGTAATAGAGCCCATTGCCAGGCAGTGGTCGCCGCCCAGCATGATCGGCATGCGCCCGTCGGCCAGTTCGGCGTGGGTGGCCTCCATCAGCGCGCGGTTCCAGTCCACCACTTCCTGCAGGTGCCGGTAGCCGGCGACCGGCGCGGTCCACGGGTTGCGCGGGCCATCGATGTTGCCGATGTCGCGCACGTCCACCCCGCGTGCGACCAGCGCCTCGCCCAACCCGGCGATGCGCAGCGCCTCGGGCCCCATGCGGGCGCCGCGATGGCCGGCACCGATGTCGGTGGGCACGCCGATCAGGGACACGGGGGGATAACGAGTGGACATTCCTTGGCTCCGTTCATTGCGATTCGGGACAAGGAGTCTAGTCGCCAGGCGCCAAATCGCCTGCGGCGATGCAGCAGCGCGAGGGTGTTGGCGGGCGTGCTTTGCACGCGGGAGAAATGGTGCCGCTTATCCGAATCGAACGGATGACCTACTGTTTACAAGACAGTTGCTCTACCAACTGAGCTAAAGCGGCACGTCGCCTGCGACGGGCGCGGGCATTCTAGCGCAGCGCCGCGCAGTCCAGCGATCGCGGCTGCAGCGTGCGCAGTTTGGCCTCGTCGGCGCCGGCGCGGGCTTCGATCCACCAGCGCGAGCCGGTGCCGCCGCTCCCCGGCACCACCTCGGCCTGGAAACCGGCTGCGGCGAGTTCCGATTGTCGGCGCTCGGCGCCCTCCCGGCTGCGGTACTGGCCCAGTGCGATGTCGCTGTGCGTGCCGTTGCCGACGATGTAGTAATCGCTCAGCCCGGCCGCCTTGATCTTCGCCACGGTGGCCTGCGCGGCCTGCCGGTCGCCCACGTCGTTGAGCATCACCTTGAAGCTGCTGGCATCGGCCACCTCGCGCACGCGCGGGGCGCGCAGGGCCTCGCCGGCCGCAGTGCGCGCGGCCTCGGCAGCCGCCTGGTCGGGATACGGGCCCAGGCGCAGGCAGCGCTCCGCTGTGGACGCAGTGACCGGCTTGGCTGGCGCGGCCTGCGGT
>JAEWJB010000031.1 GCA_023386795.1 Pseudomonadota bacterium | reverse complement strand
GCGCACACTGTCAAAGAACTTCGGGGCCGGCCTCAGCGCCTTTCCCTTTTCGCTACCGACGTTTCCGTCCGAGCGAGCCGCCCATTATAGCGGGCTTTTTGCTTCCGTCAACACCTCGTTTCGAGCCGTTGACCGCTTCAGCGCCCGAAGGCTTTTCCCTGAAGCGAGCCCGCCATCATAGCGGACTTTTTTGATTCGTCAACACTTCGTTTCCGAGGAGTTGATTGCTTCGTTCGCGTGACCCGAAGGTCATTTCGTCGAAGCGAGCCGCACATCTTAGCCGGCTTTTTCATTCCGTCAACACCCTGTGAAAGCGAGGTTGGCGTCGTCCGCGTTTGCGCCGAAGCGTTGTCGTTGACGAGGTGGCGCAGTTTAGCGATGCAGCACGAAGCGTCAACTCTTGTGCGCGTCATCGATGGCGTGCGATACGCGCGCACCTGCCGGCGCGCGAGC
The DNA here is from genome assembly GCA_023386795.1 of Pseudomonadota bacterium. Taxonomy (GTDB): domain Bacteria; phylum Pseudomonadota; class Gammaproteobacteria; order Xanthomonadales; family Xanthomonadaceae; genus Stenotrophomonas_A. Next base: position 11,603 of record JAEWJB010000031.1, on the reverse strand, counting down.
GCCTGATGCCTCAAGTAGGCGTGCGTGCCGGAACGGCCGCACGCCACCACGCCACCAGCCAACCACACGCGAGCAGCGCCCCCGCAAGCAGCCAGGGCGCACCCGGCAAATGAGGGCCCGCATGCTTGTCGATGCCCCACGCGAAGACGTTGGCGAACAACAACGGACCTGCAACGCCAGCGAGGCTGACAAGGCTCATCAGGGCGCCTTGAATGCGGCCCTGCACTTCGGCGCCCACGCGCCGAGTGATGAGCGCCTGCGCAGCGGGTCCGGCGACGGCCCAGAGCGAGCTGATCGGTACGCCGACGAGAAAAGCTGGGCCGCTGCCCGCCAACCCATAGATGACGAAACCCACCACGCCGCAACCCAAGCCGAACAGCAGCGCGCGCCGCTCTCCCAACCACGCCACGATACGGCCCACCAGCAAGGCGTTGACGACAATGCTGCACACGCCCACCAAAGCCAGCACCCAGCTGACTTCCCTGGGTCCCCAGCCATACAGGTAGCCGGCGAACAGCACGAAGATGCTGGGATACACGTAATGCGCGAGGTTGGCGAGGAAGATCACCGCCGCCAGGCCAAACACGGAGGGATAGCTGCGCAGCAGCTTCAGCGCACCGAATGGATTGGCGTGGCCCCAGTCGAAGCGCGGGCTGCGCTTGTCCTGCGACAGCGACTCCGGCAGCACGAACCAGCCGTAGAGGAAGTTGGTCAGCGACAGGGCCGCCGCAAACCAGAAGGGCCAGCGAAGCCCGAAGCCACCCAGCCACCCGCCGATCAAGGGTCCGGCCACGAACCCGATGCCGAAGGCCGCTCCCAACAGCCCATAGGCCTGCGCCCGCTTCTCCGGCGCGGTGACGTCGGCGATATAGGCATTGGCGGTGGAAAAGCTCGCCGAGAACACGCCTGAGAACACGCGCGCCAACAGCAGCAGCGGCAATGTGTGCGCGACGGCCATCAGCAGGAAATCCATGCCCAGGCCAAAGCACGACAGCAGGATCACCGCGCGCCGACCATAGCGATCCGACAGCGCGCCCTGGATCGGGGAGCAGAAGAACTGGATCGCGGCGAACAGGAAGCCGAACCAGCCGATCCAATGCGCGGCGTCGGCATAGTCGCCGCCGGTGAACTGTCGCACCAGGTTCGGCAGGACGGGGATCACCACGCCAAACGACAAGACATCGATCAGCACGGTGACGAAGATGAAGATCATCGCCGCGCGGCGCGGCCCTTGAACCGGAAACGACGCATGCATGGTGCGGGACCCCGACACGGAAGTCCGCAGTGTAATGAAGCGCGCCGCCCGCAGGCGGCGCGTCCGCGCTACAGCGCCTGGCTGTCGATGATCTGGCGCAGTACGTGGCGCGCCCCCGGTGCCAGTTCGATCACATCCGGTCCCGCGTTTGCCGCCTCCAGGCAGACATATTGGCGCCAGCCGTCACGAACGTCGTCCATCTTCGCCGCGCCCGCTTCGCCTGGGTTCCAGGCCACCAGGGTCTGGCTGCCTTCGGTACGCAGTTCGATACGACGGCGCAGGACAGGGTCAACCAGACGGTAGCGGCCACCTGCCTGCAGGTAGATGCGGTCGCTGCGGCCCGGGTCACGAGGATCGCGCAGGCTCCAGTCCCCCTGCTGGCGGTGCGTCACCGCGTAGTTCTCGAACTTGTCGAGGTAATCCAGCCCGTCGACGCCTTCGGCACTGACCTGCAGCGCATCGCCGACATGGAAGTAGTTGTGCAGCGCCTGGGTGAAGCGCACCGTTTCGCCGCTTACGTTCTCCGTTTCCAGCGACTGCTCCAACGTACGCCCGACGCGCACGGTCATGCGCAGGCGCAGCGCCAGGTCGTCCATCGCCGGGGGCGCCAGATGCAGCACGATCGTGCCATCGGCTTCGCGGCTTGCATCCAGCAGCTGCCATGGCAAGGTCCGCACGAACCCATGCGCGGGCACATCACCGGTCTGGTCCTGCCGGCCGAAGTACGGCCAGCACACCGGCGTACCACCGCGGATCGGCGTCGGCGTCGGCTTGGCCAGCGGCGAGAGCCACATCACGTCCTCCTGGCCGGCCGGGACGAAGGACAGCAGCTGCCCGCCAAACAGGCTGATGGCGGCCGTGGAGTGCGGCGTGCTGACCAGCAGCGAGGGGAAGCCGTGGAAGTCGCCTGTACTCAGGCCGGGAATGTCTTTCATGGCGCGGTGCTTGCTCACGATGGGGGATTGGACGAAATGGGGATAGGCGGCCGGCAGTTTGAAAGCGGTGCCTTTCGACACAGCGGGGCCCGGCGCTTCGGCTTTGAGGGCGGCCAGAACAGACTGCCCTGCCCTGCCATCGGCGGGCTGCAGGCCCAGCCGCTGTTGTTCGGCCTGGATGGCGCGGCGGGTCGCGGCACCCAGCATGCCATCGGCCGTGCCCACCGCATGTCCGCGCGCGATCAGCAGGCGCTGCAGCTCACGACGGTGGGCGCGATCCAGGCCTGGATCCGGGGTCGGCCAAGCGGTTGCCAGTCCCGGTTCGCCACGCAGGCGGTCTGAAAGCAAGGCGATCGCCAACGCATAGCTCTCCGCTGCGTTGTAAGCGTAGATCGCGTCGTAGTTGGCGAAGACAAGAAACGCCGGCCCCTGCGCTCCGGTAGGCAACAGCACGGCAGCCGGAGTGTCGTCAGTGACGCGCGACAGGTGCGAAGGCCGGCCCTCGACCTCGCGCACGCCCAGCGCGCGCCATTCCCGCCAGGGCCGGCGCAGCTTGCGGCCGGCGCGGGCGGCATCAAACCCCTCGGGCAGCACGACCTCCTCGCCCCACGGCTGCCCGCTTTCCCATCCCGCGCGCGCCAGGTAATTCGCCGTCGATGCCAGCGCATCGGGCACGCTGTCTACGAGGTCGCGCCGCCCGTCGCCATCGCCGTCCACCGCGACCCGTCGGTAGGTCGTGGGCATGAACTGGGTCTGCCCGAATGCACCGGCCCATGAGCCAGTGGGTGCCGAGGCCAGGTCGCCGTCCTGCAGCAGCTGCAGCAGCGCGAACAGCTCGCCACGGAAAAAGGGTTGGCGGCGCCCTTCGCACGACAGCGTCGCCAGCGACACCAGCAACGGGCGCTTGCCGGTAACCCGGCCGTAATCGCTCTCCACGCCCCATACCGCCACCACCGTCTCGGCATCCACCCCGTACTGCGCGGCGATGCTGTCGAGCAGCGGGCGATAACGCGCCAGGAACGCCTTGCCGTCCGCCACGCGCTCCTCGTCGACCAGGCCGGCCAGGTAGTCCCACAGCGGCGTGGTGAATTCCGGTTGCGCATCGAGCAGGGGCAGCACGCTGGCGTCGGGCTGAATCCCGGCAAGTTGCTGGTCGAACGTAGCGGCGTCGATGCCCTTTGCCTGCGCGCCGGCGCGCAGGGTCTCCAGGCAACGCTGCCACGAAACGTCTTCAGCCGCGAATGCAGGCGCGCAGCCCCACAGGCCGCCTACCAGCAGCCCGGCGCGCAGGACGCGCCACCGCTCAGGCCAGATCGCGGAAAACCCCGGAACGACGCGCCAACTCATCGGGCCGCTCCGACCCGACGACCATCGGCCGCGCCGTCGAACGGCCAGGGGGCCACCGGATCATCCAGGCGGCCAGGGCACCTGGCACGAGGACGCCGAATACCAAGACCCCGATCAACATCCATAACCAGAGACTGAGGTTGCCCATCGCCGTCCCTTTGCCGAACCACGGCCCTGCCTATCCCGGGAGCCAGCATATCCAGCGCGCGCGAACGCGGCGTGCAGATCGCCTTCACGCCGGGCCGGCTCACACCGCGTCCAGGTAGAACCATTGGCCGCCCTCGCGGACGAAACGGCTGTGCTCCTGCATGCGCACGGCGCTTCCCCCGCCCACCCGGTAGCGGGCGCGGAATTCGACCTCGGCCCGGTCCGCCCCGGTGTCGGCGGCACGCAGCACGTCCAATCCGAGCCAAAGGGTTCGGGCACCGGCGGGCTCGTCGAGCGACAGCGCCGGTGGCCGCGTGGAAGCGTGCCAGGTGCGCAGCAGGTAACCGGCATCCCGGCGGACGTAAGCGCTGTAGCGTGAACGCATCAGCGACTCGGCATCGGGCGCCGACTCGCCCGCGTGGTAGCGGCCGCAGCAATCGGCGTAGGACGCCGGGCGCCCGCAGGGGCATGAATCGGCAGGCGGATGGCGCGACACATTCATGGCCCGATTGTGCGGCCTGCGCGCGCCACGCGCACCCGTCTCCCGGCGCATGGGCAGGCCGCGAGCCAGCGCGTATGCTGGCGCGCCCTCGCCTACCGTGCCCCGCCGTGCTCGATTTCCTGCCTGCCGAACTGCCCTGGCTGCTGTGCATCGCCTTCGCCGCCGGGCTGGTGGATGCGGCGGTGGGCGGCGGCGGGTTGATCCAGCTGCCCGGACTGTTCGCCACGTTGCCGCGCGAAGTACCCGCCGTGCTGCTGGGCACCAACAAGTTCAGTTCGATGTTCGGCACCGGCATGGCGACCTGGCGCTACGCGCGCAACGTGCGCTTCCCATGGCGCCCGGTGCTGTACGCGGCCACGACGGCTTTCGCGTTCTCGTTCCTCGGTGCCACCGCCGTGAGCCTGTTGCCGCGCGAGGCGGTGAGGCCACTGATCCTGATCCTGCTGGTGGCGATGCTGGCCTACACGCTGGTCAAGAAGGATTTCGGCGCGCTGCACCGCCCGCGCGAGATCGGGCGCAGGGAGCTGGCCATGGCGCTGGCGATGGGCGCGGCGATCGGCTTCTACGACGGTTTCTTCGGGCCAGGCACCGGCAGCTTCCTGATCTTCCTGTTCATCCGCTTCTTCGGCCTGGACTTCCTGCGTGCCTCGGCCGCGTCGAAGGTGGTGAACCTGGCGACGAACGTCGCCGCGCTCGCCTTCTTCCTGCCCAGTGGCAAGATCCTGCTGGCCGCGGCCATCCCGATGGCGGCGGCGAATGTCGCCGGTGCCTTCACCGGCACGCGGCTGGCGCTGCGCGGCGGCACGCCGCTGATCCGGCAACTGTTCCTGGTGCTGGTGATCGTGCTGATCGCGCGCATGGGCTGGGACACGCTGCGCGGTTGACCACGGGGCGCAGCGCCCCGTGATGCATCACTTCTTCGGCTTGGCGGCCTTTCCTGGCTTCTGGGCAGCGGCTGCTTTCGATCCGCTCGCCGCCTTCGCGGGTCGGGCCGAAGACTTTGCCTTCTTCGCTGCAGACGCCTTCGCAGGCTTGTTCGACACGGGCTTGGCCGTTTTCGGCTTCGCTTTCGCGGGCCGCTTGGCTGCCTTGACCGCCGCCGGCATCGCCTCGACAGGGATGGCCGGCGGTTCCTGTGGCGCCGGCGCCGCACCGCGCGCCCGCTCGGGCAACTTCAGCCGGTTCGCTTCGTCGTCGTACTCCACCAGCAACACGCCGGAGGTATGGCGCCCGCTGATTTCCACGAAGCATGCGCCGCCGATGAACGGCTCCAGCGTCATGACCGACTTCAGCGGCGTGGCCACGATCATCTGGAAGCCGAAGTTCTCGAAGATGTTCATCGCCAAGGCGGTGAACTCGTTGTCGGCCTTGTCGAACGCCTCGTCGAGCACGACCGCGCAGTAGCGCGGCAGCTCCCCATCCTCGCCGCCGAGCTGGTAGCGCAGGGCGGCGGCCAGGCAGGTGGTGGCGAGCTTCTGCCGCTGGCCGCCGGACTTGCCCGCGCCGCTGCGGTAAATCTCGATCTGCGTGCGGGTCTGCGCATCCAGCTCCACGCCGACGAACTCCACGTGCAGGCGCACATCCAGCACTTGCTCGCGCCAGCGTCGCTGCTCGTTGTCGTCCGCGCCCAGTCGCGCCACCAGCCCGCGCAAGGTGTCGAACTGCGCCTCGGCCAGCGCGCGGTCCTCGGTCTGCTGCTGCGCCAGCACCGAGCGCAGCTGCTGCTGGAATTCCTGTACTTCCGGCAATCGGCGGTCGCTGACCTCGATGGTCAACACGGTGCCGCGGTTGAACGGCACCTGCTCCAGGCTGGCATTGACCTCGTCCATGCGCTGGCGGATGCCCTTGTGCGCTTCGGCGGCGTGCCGCTGCAACGCCAGCAGGTTGTTCTTGCTCTGGGTCTGCAGCAGCTCGAAGAAGCGGTTCTCGTGACGCGGCAGGCCATCGCTTTCCAGCCGGTCCAGGCGGGCAAGGAAATCGTCCGCGCTGGCCACGCTCACGGTGAAGTCACCGCTGTCCTCCGGCCACTGCTGGCAATACTTCCGGAAGCAGTCGACCAGCAGCTGGCTCAGCCGGCTGTCCCGGCCCTGGCTTTCGGCCAGTTGCTCGGCCAGGCCCCGTTCAACCAGGCGGAAATGCGCCTCGAGGTTGTCCAGGCTCAGCGCGGGCAGCTCGGCCAGCCGTTGCCGCAGTCCTTCAAGCTGGGTGGGGGTCAGCGAACCGCCGACGCGGCCCTGGCTGGCCTGTTGCAGGTGTTCCAGACGCGCACGCTCGTGCGCCAGCTGTGCACGCTCCAGGCGTACGTCTTCGTAGGTGCGGCGGGCCTGGTCGCGCAGGCCGCGCGCATGCTCCAGCGCCTGGCCGAGGGCGCGCAGCCCGGTGTCGCCCTCGCGCAGCTGGCGCAGCTGTTCGTCGATGTCCGCCAAGCGCTGCAGCTTCGGGGCTACATCGATCTCGTCCCAGTCGCGCTCTACCAGCGTGTGCGCGGCCAGGGTACGTTCCTGCCCCTGCTCGCGTTGGGCTCGCAGCGCGGCGACGTCGGCATCACAGGCGGCGATGCGTTGCGCCAGCTGCTGGCCCTCGCGCTCGAAGACCTTCAGCTTGTCGCGATTGTCGTAACCCAGCAGCCATCGCTTGCGATCGCCGACCGCGTGGCGATCGTCCTTCTCGTAGCGGTCGCCTGGGTGCTTGACCTGGCCCTCGCGGGTGATCGCCTTGTCCGCGTTGCGCAACGCGGTGGCGTTGTCCACGCAGTCGTAATCAAAGCGCCGCGCCAGCTCGTGCCGCAGCCAATCGGCGTAGGCGTGTTCGCGCAGCAGCAGCTTGCCCGGCAGGCTGCGCGGGTGCGCCTCCCGTGCCTGCAGGCCGTCGTTGCGGCGCACGCGGAAGTAGACCAGCCGCGTGCCCAGGTGGGTGCGGTTGACCCAATCGGCCACCTGCGCATGATGCCGCTCGTCTACCAGCAGCGATTGCGCGAAACCGTGCAGCACGCGCTCGATGGCGCCACGCCAGGCGATCTGGTCATCGCGCACCTGCAACAGCTCGCCCACGAAGGGCAACGCGGCCTCGCTGAGCCCGGTGTCCTCGCACAGCCGGGCGCGCAATGCCTGCATCGGGGCGGGAATGCTGGAGGGCGCCTTCTTGAGCGCCTCGATCTCGGCGCGGATGGCAGCAAAACGCCGCTCGTCCTCGCGACGCTCGGCCATGCGCTCGGCGATGGCTTCGTCCACCGAACCAGCCTGTTCGCGGTTGCCCGCCAGCAGTTCGCGTGCGTGCGCGACCTGCTCGGCAAACCCCAGCGCACTGCCCGCCAGGCCCGTGCCAAGCTGGCGGCAGGCCTGCTCGATCTGGGTGCGCCGCCGCGCACGCTCGTCGCGCTCGCGCTCGATGCGGGTACGCTCGCGTTCGAGCGCCTCGATCTGCTCGCCGCCCTGGGCCCGCTGCTCGCGTTCCAGCCCCGCCAGCTTCTCTTCGTAGTTGTCCAGCGACTCGCGACGCTGGCCTTCCTCGCCCGCGAGCCCCCGATCCTGCGTATCGAGCTCGACCAGCCTCGCCTGCAGGAGTTCGGCACGTCGCTGCTCGCGATAACCATCCACGCCCAGCTGCAACTCGCGCAGCTCGCCTACGCTGCGGCGCAGGGCCATCAGGGCGGCATGGTGCTCGCGCGCGGGCGAAAGTGTTTCTACCTGACGCCGCGCGGTCACCACCGCCTGGTGCGCGCCATCCAGCTCGGCGAAGTCCTCGACCAGCCGGTCCGCCGCCTCGAAGGTCCGCGGCTCGTCGAGCATGAAGCCGCGCAGGAACGCGTTGAGGTCACCGAGGTTCTTGGCCGACTGCGTCTTGTGCAGCAGCCGCAGCGCCATCTCGTTGCCGATGCCCAACAGCTCGCGGAAATGCTCGGCATAGCCGGCGAAACTTTCGAAGTGCTGCACGTCATCGCCCAGTCGCGCGCGCAGGCGGCGCAGGTCCAGGTCGAACCCGTCCAGCTCGGTGGCGATATCGAACGGCCGCCGCGCCACCAGGTAATGCCGGCGCACGTCGGCCGCCGCGTTGCCACTGCCGGCAATCCAGAACAGCCGGACCAGGCTGACCACCTCGCCCAGGGCGTTGTGGTACTCCAGCACCAGCGCGGTCCAGGTGGCACCGGCGCGCAGGTATTGGGTGGCGATCTCGCCGGAGCTGCTGTCCTGCTGGTCGGCCCACGCACCACGCACGTAGGAAACCAGGTTGCGGTCGCGCCCGCTGCGTTCGGCTTCGCGGGCGGCGGCGTTGAAATCCACGATGCTGGGGGGCGTCAGCAGTGCCGACATCGCATCCAGCAACGTCGACTTGCCCGAGCCGGAGCGCCCCACGAAGAGAAAGCCGCGCTCGGCGATCGGGACATCGGTCAGGCCACTGAAGGTGCCCCAGTTGTGCACTTGCAGGCGGCGCATGCGGAACTGGCGCGCGCGCGGATCCAGCGTGGCATCGCTGAACAGGCTGGTCGGTTGCAGCGCGGGAGCGCGAGTCAATTGGTTCATCGGCTCATTCCTCGTCGGCCACGGCCAGGGCCGGGCTGGCATTGCCTTCGCGCAGTTCGCGGTAGGCCTGCGATAGCGCCTGCACCTCCTCGGCCGAGAACAGCAGTTTGAGCACCGGCGACACCTCGTAGCGGTCCTCGCTGCCGCGCAGGCGCGCCAACAGCTGATGGTCGCGCATCTTGGCAATGGCGGTCAGTACGCGGCGCGCGTAGCCGGCGCGGTCGGTGGAGACATGGCGTTCGTACACCGACATCGCCTCCAACAGCTGCGCTTCCTCCACGACGGCACGCTCGCCACGCGTATCGGCTTCGGCCAGGCGCTGGCGCAGGTGCAGCAGCAGCGCCGACTCGATGAAAGTCAGCGGTGCGGTGCGCAGTAGCGTGGGCGATTCCAGCTCGGCGGTATCGGCCTGGCGGGTGAAGGCCACGCCGCCCTCGCGGTCCAGTACCAACTCCAGGAACACCTCGCACAGCACGCGGCGGATATCGTCCTCATGACGCAGCAGCGCTGGCCACAGGGCGCCGTGCCGCTGCGCGTCCAGGCTGGGTCCGGCCAGCAGCTGGCACAGCGCGCGGCGCGCGGTGAACGGCAAGCTGCCGGTGTCGCCGATGAACAGCGGTTGCCCGGCGGCACTGGCGGCTTCGCCGATCAGCAGCGCCTGGCGCTCGCGTTCTTCGGTATCGGGGTCTTCAGACCAGTTCATCTCGTTTCTCCCGGGTGAAGCGCACCAACGGGATGCGCGCGCGCCGCGCGCTGCCGTCCCCGCCCTGCCACTCCACGATTTCCCATTCGTCTTCGCTGAGCACGCCATGGCGCGTACCCAGCGACAGATAGCCGATCACCGTGCCCAGGCCCTGTACGGCCGGCCGATGCCGCAACGCGTCACCGATGCTCAGGCGCAGGTGGTCGCCCAGCAGCTCGTGCAGATCGCGGCGCAACCCGCGCACGTCGATCTCCGACTGCGCGACCAGGTCGCCGACGCTCTCCAGCGAGATCGCCGCCATTTCGGCGGCCTGCACGCGGCCATCCACGCGCACGCTGCGCGGGTCATGCAGCCGCCACTGCGACAGCGAGCGCAGCCGGCTGCCGCTCAAGGGCAGCGTGTATCCGGTCTGCGCGGTGGCGTGCAGGCGCTCGCGCAGCTGCAACGCCTCACCCTGCGCCTGCCGCAGCAGCTGGTGCAGGCGCCGCTGCTCCAGATAACCGCGGCTCTGCACGAAGCCGCGCAAGCTGCGGGCGAAGTGCTGCATCACCGCATGCACCTCGCCGCCGCGTTCGAGCAGCGTGCCGGTCAGCCCGCGCAGGAAGGCGCGTTCGTCACGCCCCAGGCGGCGGGCAAAGCCACGCGCCAGCAACGCTTCCAGCGCCTCGTCCAGGCGGCCGGCCTGTTCGTGGTCGTTGAGCAGGTTCCAGAAGGCCTGGAAGCTACGCCCGGCTTCGCTGTCGGCGATGACGTCCACGCCTTCGAACAGGCGTTCGAGCACGTCGCCGCGCGCGCCTTCGTCGTCGATGATGCGCTCGCGGAATTCGCGGTTGAGCCGCTCGAAGTCGTCGCGGACGCGGTGGAAGTCCTCGGCCAGTTCGTCGGTCAGGTGGATCAGGTCGCGCGTGCGCTCCAGCGCGCGCTTGCCATCGAGCGCGGCGAGCTGGCCGGCCTGCACGCGGGCGATTTCCTCGTCCAGCCGCGTGCGTTCGGCCTGCAGCATCGCCAGGCGGGTGTCGGGATCGGACTCGGTCTGCCCGGCCAGCTGCACCAACTGCTGGATCACCAGCGACAGGCGGCTTTCGGTGGCACGCCCAGCCTGCCCGTCGCCCAGGCTGGCGATGAAGCGGATGGCCTGGGTCGCGGCACGCGAGAGTTCGTAAGCTTCTTCTTCCGCGCCCTCGGGCAGGCGGCGCTCCAGCCAACCCTGGGCCAGCCAGTGCGCCACGTAGGCAGGCGCCGTGCGTGGCAGTTCACGCGAGAGTTCGTCGGCGCGCAGGGCGTCGAGCTGGCGTTGCAGGCGCTCGTGCAGCACCGAAGCGGGCAGGCGCCGCTCGTGCTCGAGCAGCAGGCCCTGCAACAGGCCGACCAGTTCCGGTGCGTGGTCGGCCGCCAGCAGCTTCCACAACGGGCGTTCGCGCAGCAGCCGGTAGGCGGCTATCCGTTCACGATGCTTCATGCAGTGCGGCGGCGTGCGGGAGGCGCTCTCAGCGCTTGCCGCCGACGTCGATGAAGCGCAGGAACTCGGCGCGCGTGCGCGCATCCTCGCGGAAGGTACCGAGCATCTTGGAAGTCACCATGCTCACCCCGCGCTTGTGGATGCCGCGCGTGGTCATGCACTCGTGCGCACCTTCGACCACGACGCCCACGCCACGCGGGCCGAGCACGTCCTGGATGCACTGGGCGATCTGCGCGGTCATCTTCTCCTGCACCTGGAAGCGGCGCGCGTAGGTTTCCACCACCCGCGCCAGCTTGCTGATGCCCACCACCTTGCCGTCCGGCAGGTAGCCGACGTGCACCTTGCCGATGATCGGCGCCATGTGGTGCTCGCAGTGGCTTTCGTACTCGATGTCCCGCAGCACGATCAGTTCGTCGTAGCCGGCCACTTCCTCGAAGGTGCGGGCCAGGTATTCACGCGGGTCGTCGCGGTAGCCGCTGAACCAGTCGCCGTAGGCTTCGGCCACGCGGCGCGGGGTGTCGAGCAGGCCTTCGCGGGCCGGGTCCTCGCCCGCCCAGCGCAGCAGGGTGCGCACAGCCTCTTCGGCCTGGGCCTGGGTGATGTCGGAATCGGGGGTGTTCTTGGAAGCGGACATGGGTACTGAGCGCCCGTGACGGGGCATGCATGGTACCCGAGGAGCGGCCGCCCTCCCTACCGGGGGCGGGCGGCGGCGGGGCCCCCCCCCCGGGGGGGGGG
>JAEWJB010000153.1 GCA_023386795.1 Pseudomonadota bacterium | reverse complement strand
GGCGGGTAGGGGCGTCACGGCTCGGGCGAACGTCCTGTTCGACTCGCCGCACGCGGGCCATCCATGGCCCGCTGACGCCCCTACCCGCCAGGACGGCGCAGGGCGCATCGTTTTTCACGCTTCGATCAAAAAGCACGCTGCGAGGTCAGGTGGGTGGGGAAGAGCGAAAGCCCTCGACTGCACCCTTCTATCTCGATCCAATCCTCGTCTTGCCTTTGTTCTTCCGGTCGCGGCTGAAGCCGCTCCTACAGGGAGAAACGGGGCGGCCGGGAAGTTGTGGTCGCGGCTTCGGCTTGTGTCGTCCGGTCATGGAGAGGTGGAGGTCTGCGGGGAGGGCGCCCTTTCGGGACCGTAGGCGACATGGATGTCGCCTACGAGCCCCCAGGGATGGGTTCACGGCGTGTCCCGAAAGGGCGCCCTCCCCGCAGACCAGACGCAATGCACGAACAGCCGATCCACATCGACGGCCAGATCACCAGCAAAGCCGCGAGCGATCCCCCAAGCCGGCCGCAGGCCAATCCACCCCAATAAAAACGCGCACAAGCGCAAAAAAGAAAAGGCCCCGCATCAAAGCGGGGCCTTTCCAGAAGCACCAAGGCAGGTGCGATCACATGCAGGATCAGTGGTTGGCCAGGATCACGCTGGTGATCAACCCGGTAGCCACTGCGATCAGCACATACCGGTCATCCACCCGGCGCCACTCGTGGCCGCGCGGCGGCGGCTTGAGCCCGTGCTTGCGGTAGTCGGTGACATACACGCCGCGGTGGTCGTGCGGCAGACGCTCACCGCGCGCCCAATGGTGCGGCGGGGGCGGCGCATGGTGGCCGTTGTCGTGGTGATCGTCGCGATGGCCATCGTGACGATTGTCGTGGCGCTGGTCATGGCCACGGTCGTCATGGTGCGGCGGATCGGCCAGCGCGGCACCGCTGCCGAACAGCAAGGACAGGCCGAACAACGGAACGATGAGACGCTTCATGCAAGGCTCCAGTGTGGCGAGGGGTGTGGGGTCTCGCCATGGAAGCCACCCTATTCAGGCGAACCTGAATAGGCCATCAAGACCGCGTGCACGGCGCGTCAGGGCGCGATGGTCGTGCTGGTGTCGTCGCGCTTCTCCCGCGGCGGCAGCGGCTGCTCGCCATGGATCAGGAACCACACGTTCTCGGCAATGTTCGTCGCATGGTCGCCGATGCGCTCCAGGTTCTTGGCCATGAAGAGCAGATGCGTGCACGGGGTGATGTTGCGCGGGTCTTCCATCATGTACGTCAGCAGCTCGCGGAAGAACGCCGTGTACTGCGCATCCAGCCGCGCATCGGCGTCACGCACGCGCACCGCGGCCTCGCCGTCGTTGTCGCGATAGGCGTGCAGCGCATCGCGCACCTGGTCGGCGGCCAGCCGGCCGAGCGCCCGCAGGCCCACGGTCTGCGGCAGCGGCGGGACCGCATTGAGCGCGATGGAGCGCTTGGCCACGTTCGCCGCGTAATCGCCGATGCGCTCGATGTCCGCCGGAATGCGCAGGCCGGCAAGGATCTCGCGCAGGTCGCGCGCCATCGGGCCACGCAGCGCCAGGCGCATCACATCGTGGCTGATCGCGTGTTCCAGGCTGTCGATCGCCTCGTCGTTGGCGATGATGCGATGCGCGGCGTTGTCGTCGCGGCGCTCCACCACGTCCAGCGCGGCCTCCAGCTGCGCCACGGCGGTTTCGCCCATGCGCACGATCTCGGCGACCAGCCGGTGCTGCTCGTCGTCGTAGCTCTTCACGATGTGTTCGTTGGGTAGGGTGTTCATGGGTGTCTCGGGGCGTCGATGACGGGAGAGCGGGAGGCGGCCTTCGCCTCAGCCGAACCTGCCGGTGATGTAATCCTCGGTCTGCTGCTTCGAGGGCTGCTGGAAGATCGTCTCGGTACGGTCGTGCTCGATCAGGTCGCCCAGGTACATGAAGGCGGTGTAGTCGGACACGCGCGCGGCCTGTTGCATGTTGTGGGTCACGATCACGATCGTGTACTCGCGCTTGAGCTCTTCCACCAGCTGCTCGATGCGGCTGGTCGAGATCGGGTCTAGTGCCGAGGTCGGCTCGTCGAGCAGCAGCACGCTCGGGCGCAGGGCCACCGCGCGCGCGATGCACAGGCGCTGCTGTTGGCCACCGGACAGGCCCAGCGCACTCTGGTTGAGCTTGTTCTTCACCTCGTCCCACAGCGCGCCCTGGCGCAGTGCCTGCTCCACGCGGTCGTTCATGTCCGACTTGGAGAGCTTTTCGTGGTGGCGGATGCCGTAGGCCACGTTCTCGAAGATCGTCATCGGGAACGGCACCGGCTTCTGGAACACCATGCCCACCTTTGAACGCAGGCGGTTCATCGGGTACTTGGGCGAGAGGATGTTCTCGCCGTCCAGCAACACCTCGCCGCGCGCTTCCAGCTTCGGGTACAGCGCGTAGATGCGGTTGAAGATGCGCAGCAGCGTGGACTTGCCGCAGCCGGAAGGGCCGATCAACGCCGTCACGCGCTTTTCCGGGATTTCCAGGTTGATGTTCTTCAGCGCGTGGAACTTGTCGTAGTAGAAATCGAGATTGCGCGCGGCCAGCTTGACCGGGGCCGGCGCAAGCGCGGCCTCGCCCGAAGCCGGGACGGCGATGCGCTGCATCGGCGCGGCGTTGTTGAGGTCGTTCATGGATCGGTTCCGGGAAAGGTCAGTCATGGGAGATCTTGTTGCGCAGGAGCAGGGCGCGCGCGCCGAGGCTGACGAGCAGCACGAACACGGTCAGCACCAGTGCGCCGGCCCAGGCCAGCACCTGCCAGGATTCGTACGGGCTGCCGGCGAACTGGTTCATCACCACCGGCACGCTCGCCATCGGGCGGAACACGTTGCTGTTCCAGTACTGGTTGCCGAACGCGGTGAACAACAGCGGGGCGGTCTCGCCGCTGATGCGCGCCAGCGCCAGCAAGATGCCGGTGACGATGCCGGCCGAGGCGCTGCGGTAAAGCACCTGGACGATCACCTTCCACTGCGGGATGCCCAGCGACAGTGCCGCCTCGCGCATCTGCGAGGGCACCAGCCGCAGCATTTCGTCGGTGGTGCGCACCACCACCGGCAGCACGATGAAGGCCAGTGCCAGCGCGCCGGCGAAGGCGGAGAACTGCCCGCCGGTCTGCATCACGTACAGCGTGTAGACGAACAGGCCCAGCACGATCGATGGCGCCGAGAGCAGGATGTCGTTGACGAAGCGCACCACCGTGCCGGCCTTGCGCGCATTGCCGTACTCGGCCAGCCACGTGCCGGCGGCCACCCCGAGCGGCGTGCCGATGGCGATGGCCAGCGCGCACATCACCGCGCTGCCGAAGAAGGCATTGAGCAGGCCGCCCTCGGCCATCGGCGCGGGCGTCATCTTGGTGAAGAGATCCAGGTTGACGCCGGCCAGGCCCTTGGCCGCGAGCGTCCACAGGATCCAGCCGAGGAAGAACAGGCCGAACAGCGCCGTGGCGCAGGACAGGGCGAGCGCCGCCACGTTGACGATGCGGCGGCGCAGGTACAGGCGGTCGGAGACGGCGGACATCAGTTGCCTTCCTTGCGCGACAGGCGCAGCAGCATGAAGCGGGCGATCGCCAGCACGATGAAGGTGACGATGAACAGCACGAAGCCCAGCAGCAGCAACGCCGAGCGGTAGGTTTCGGTGGCTTCGCCGAAGTCGTTGGCGATCAGTGCGGCAATGGTGGTACCCGGCTCCAGCAGCGAGGGCGACAGGCGCACCGTGTTGCCGATCACGAAGGCCACGGCCATCGTCTCGCCGAGCGCGCGGCCCAGGCCGAGGAACACGCCGCCGATCACCGCCGAGCGGGTGTAAGGCAACACGATGTCCCAGCTCACTTCCCACTTGGTCGAACCCAGCGCGTAGGCCGACTCCTTCAGGCGCGTCGGCACCGTGAGGAACACCTCGCGCATCACCGAGGAAATGAAGGGAATGACCATGATCGCCAGCACGAAGCCGGCGGTCAGCGTGCCGATGCCCAGCGGCGGGCCCTGGAACAGGATGCCGATGCCCGGCAGCGTGCCGAGGTGGTCGTTCATCCAGGGCGTGACGTACTCGGTCATCACCGGCACCAGCACGAACAGGCCCCACATGCCGTAGATGATCGACGGGATGCCGGCCAGCAGTTCGATCGCCGTGCCGATCGGCCCGCGCAGCCAGCGCGGCGCCACCTCGGTAAGGAAGAAGGCGATGCCGAAGCTCACCGGCACGGAAATCAGCATCGCGATCAGCGCGGTGACCAGCGTGCCGTAGATCGGCGCCAGCGCGCCGAACTTGTTCTCGACCGGGTTCCAGTCGGCCGAGTAGAAGAAGCTCAGTCCCTGCTCCTGCAAGGCGTGGCGGCCGCCCCACAGCATCGACAGCGCGGCGCTGGCCAGGGCGACCAGCACGAAGACGACGGTGGCGGTGAGCACCAGGCGGAAGAAGCGGTCCGCGCGTGCGTCACGCAAATCGCGCCCGAGGGGCGCGGTCATCGCTTCAGGAATAACGGTGGCATTCATGAGGAGGGGCTCGGCGTGGGCCGGCGAAGGCGCACAGGAGGGGGACGCGGTGGCCGGCGGTGTTC
>JAEWJB010000053.1 GCA_023386795.1 Pseudomonadota bacterium | reverse complement strand
TTCTATAGCCGCTAGTGCCTTCCGGCCCACGAGTTGGACTATGTGCACTCCAGAGCCATACTTGGCCGATGCCAGCACTAGCGGGGGATCTCGAACTGTTCCATGCGTTGGTCCTGCTTAACCTGTTGTTCGTAACCGGTGGGTGGTGCCTGGCATGCCCAAGTTATCGAGCAGGAGCAGCGGTGGTCTGCCTATCCGCGGCATGGCTCTTCTGGAATGGCCCCCTCGAAGGGCGGATTCTCATCTCGTTCAGTATCGAGCACGGCTTCACGGAGTCGGATATCCTCGCGATCATTGGCTTCATTGTCGCCGCTGCAACCTTCATTCGGACTCACGAGCGGCGACGCCACGAAGAACGGTAGTACCCCAGGACGCCATGCCGTCGTTCAGGTATGACATTCGCCATATCGCTATCTAGGCCGGCGCTTCACGCTCTCGCCTGGCGCTCCCCTAGTGTCGCGGACCCGCCGCCTCATATCTCCGTGGCACGGCGGGAATCCGGGACATGATATCTTGAGTGACTCCGTGCTCCGCTGGCGTGCAGAACTCCACGCTGGCTGCTATTTCCCTGGGGCAGCTGAACCTAAAAAGTTCCCTGGGGCAGCTGAACCTAAAAAGCCCGCGGCTATTGACCCGGAACCCGGAACCGACGAGTCGCAGAAATCGCACAGACATGAGGCGACTATACTGTCTTCGAGTGGCCTCTCGTTGCCGCGAGTTATAGGGTTCTCTCGGAGTGACGAGTGACCCGATTTTTCGAAAACTCGCGGGCAACAGGTGGATGCCTGACGTAGAATTTCTTGACTAGCGGGTCGAGTTTCAGGGCGTCCTCGCCGTGAGATCAGCACGAACAGAAGATCACAGACACCGCGACGGACTCTAATCATCTCCAAGGCCGTGCGTTCTCTATCTTGACTAGAAAGACAGCCCGAATGACGATGACTCGAACTCTGTTTTGGTGGACACCGACTCGCCCGTTGCGGGCACTCGCCGCCGAGTGCTTGCACAATAGCTCAGCATGGGCTCGATTGTACGTCCGCCGGAACGGTAGATCTCTGAGCAATTTCGGCGACGCGGTCAGCCCTCTAATCATGCGGGAGTTGACCGGACACACCTACCGGTGGGCACCTCTACGATCCGCTGAGCTCGTCTCGGTTGGGTCGGTGTTAAACGCGTACGCGAAAGTGGGCAGTGAGGCATATATCTTCGGTTCGGGAGTCCGTGTTGAACATGAGTTCAAAAGCCGCACAAGATCAATCCCATCCGATCGCATAGGTGGCGTACGCGGCCATCATTCGGCAAAGACACTAGGTCTGTCTGCCGATCGAGTCATCGGGGACCCTGCCCTGGTCGTTTCGGAACTGCTGCCAACGCGGGTACATCGCAGGACAGGCACACGGGTACTCGTCCTTCCCCACTTCGCCACCTTCGGTCATCGTCGCGCGATTCAGAGCTTGAATGCGCTTAAGAACCTCGGATACGAAGTGATCTTACCAAATCAAGACCCCGTCAATATCGCCGGAAAGATCCGGGGCGCAGACCTACTAATTACCTCCAGTCTCCACGGAATCATTTTCGCAGACTCCGTGAACACCCCCGTCACTCGCGTATCCTTCCCCGACGTAGAGCATGAAAACGATTTTAAGTATCACGACTACGAGTCGTTATACGGCCGCGATTAGACCGCGATCGCCATTGATCTATTAACTAACACGCCCGCTAAGAGCCTAGGGAGTCGATTCTACAATCCCGCCAAAGAGCGTTGCGAAATAGTCAACAGCTCGATCGATAAGATCAAAGAAAACCTCTATATAGCCGGGCACAAGTTGTCGTAGATACTCGATTTAAATGGAACGTGCTGAAATAGCACTAGACGCCCGGCTTGCACCGTTCCCGCTTAACACAATTTGCCGTCATTCCCGCGCGTTGTAGTCGAACCTCTGCTTATCCAGCTGCGCGCGGAGCGCCGGCTCGAGGACCTGGGCGGCGGTGGCGGTCAGGTGCGAGTCGTCGCGGTATAAGAGGATCTTGTTGTGGGCGGCGAAACACGAGTTGCCTTCACACAGCAGGTCGTTGACGCTGACCGTTGTCACGTCCTGGTATTCGTCACGTGACGCGGCGTCGGTGATCGGTTCGATGCGCGGGTAGTCGTCGAAGTTGAACTCGCACTTGGTCCAGTCGTCCATCGAGCCGGAGATACAGTCGGCCACCTGGAAACCCGGGTAGGGCGTGTCGGCGATGTAGACGAGCTTGGCGCCGGTGTTCCGCAGCTGGATCATCGTGTGCGTCCACGCGGCCTCGGAAACCACACGATCCGGCACATACGTCGACAGCGACGAGACGAAGATGATCCGCGGACCCACCTCGGCGATGCGCTTGAGCGTCTCCTCGCGCCACTCCTGGCAGTCCGCCTTCACGTACGGGTCCGGGATGCGCGGCTGCGGCCGCAGGTGCTGGGCCGGGCAGGCGGCCTTGGTGAACTGGTGAATGCGCCAGCCGTGGTCGGCACCGAGGTTGCGGATCGCCTCCGCCCACTGGTCGGCGTGACTGTCGCCGAAGAGCACCACCGGGATGCCGTCGGCCGGGCCGAAGACGCAGTCGGTTCGGGGTGCGGTGTCCCCAACCGGGATCAGACACTCGAACGGTTCGGGCCGGTCGTCGAACGCCTGGAACGGGTTGGGCGTCACCGCGCCGGACTGCTCACCGCTGTCGGTCCCGAACACCGACTGATACGTGAGCGACGCGTTCGCGACGGTGTCGCGGCTGGCCACCTGCACGGTGATCACGCCGGCGGTCATCGTGACCGCCAGCGCTGCCACCACGCCGGTCAGGCCCAGGGAGATCGACGCCGAGTCATTGCGTTTGAGTTCGCGGTTGCGCAGAATCGGTTCCTCGAACAGCAGCGTCGAGATCGTCGCGAGCACCAGCGATCCCGCCGACACCGCCAGCAGCACCGGCCAGCTCGACGGCCCGACGACCGCCTCGTACAGCACGATCGCCGGCCAATGCCACAGGTACCAGGCATACGAGACCCGGCCGAGGAACTTCAGCGGCGGCGTCGCCAGCAGCCGTCCGACGAACAGCCAACCCGTCCCGACGGCACACCCGGAGGCGATGACCAGCGCGGCACCCGCGGTCGGGAGTAGCGCCGCGGTACCGGGATACGGCGGGTGCGCGTTCACGATGAATGCCGCGACGACGATGCCGACCAGACCGGCCCAACCGAGCACGAGGACAACGGGATTGCTTGCACGGATTCCACCGAGTCGTGCCAGGGCAGGCATTCCGATGGCGACGAGGCCGCCGACGCCGAACTGCCAGGCGCGGGTGTAGGTGGCCATGTAGGCGGTCGCGGGATCGGTGGGCGTCAGCACGATCGCCCAGACCAGCGACGCCACGCTGACCAGCAGCACCGCGATGCCGACCGACCAGCGGACCGATAGGTGCTCGCGCAGACGTGTCCGGGTGGCGAGCGCACCAGCGCCGATCACCAGGAACGGCCAGATGAAGTACAGCTGGGCCTCAATGGCGAGCGACCAG
>JAEWJB010000036.1 GCA_023386795.1 Pseudomonadota bacterium | reverse complement strand
CCAACAGGCCGTCCACGGGCGCAGCGTCGGGCAAGGTCCCCATCGCCCACCCGTGGCGGCCATCCAGCCGCGAGGCGACGAACGCGTCCGCGGCCGGACTGCCGGCACGCAGCAACAGCGCCGCCTGCAACACCAGCGCACAGCGTTCGACCACGCTGCGCGCATCGAACTCACCGGTACCGCGCGCCAGCGTATCGCGCAGGTGCTGCACCGCGGCGGCATACGCGGGCGGTGCGATATCGACCGTCTCCAGTTCGCGCAGCAATGCCTGTCCACAAGCCGGCTCGCGCCCCAGTGCGCGCAACACGTCCAGGCACTGGATATTGCCGCTGCCCTCCCAGATCGAGTTGAGCGGCGCCTGCCGATACAACCGCGGCAACATCGATTCCTCGACGTAGCCCGCACCGCCCAGGCATTCCTGCGCCTCGTTGACGAAGGACGGCGCGCGCCGGCATAGCCAATACTTGCCGATCGCCGTGGCGATGCGCGCGAACGCCGCTTCGCCCGCATCGTGCTCGGCGCGGTCCACCGCACGCGCGACGCGCAGCGCCAGCGTGGTGGCCGCTTCGCTCTCGATGGCCAGGTCGGCCAGGACGTTGCCCATCAGCGGATGCTCGACCAGCGGCCGGCCAAAGCTGCGCCGGTGGCGTGCGTGGTGCAGCGCCTGCGCCAGCGCCATGCGCATCTCGGCGGCGGCCCCGAGCATGCAGTCCAGCCGCGTCATCATCACCATCGGGATGATGGTGGCCACGCCCCGCCCTTCCTCGCCGATGCGGCGCGCCCAGGCCCCGCAGAACTCCACTTCACTGGACGCGTTGGACCAGTCGCCGAGCTTGTCCTTCAGCCGCATCAGGCGGAACGCGTTGCGATGGCCGTCTTCCAGGCGACGCGGCATCAGCAGGCAGGTCAGGCCGCCGGGCGCCTGGGCGAGCACGAGGAAACCATCGGACATCGGCGCGGAGAAGAACCACTTGTGGCCGACCAGCGCATAGGTGCCCGCCTCGGCCAGCGGCGTGGCGACGGTGGCATTGGCGCGCACGTCAGAGCCGCCCTGCTTCTCCGTCATGCCCATGCCCAGCGTGATGCCGCGCTTGGCAGCGATGGGCACGTCGGCCGGGTCGTACGCCGGCGCGGCGGCGGCGCGCGCCCATTCGGCCAGCGCGGGTGACTGCCGCAGCACCGCGATGCCGGCATGGGTCATCGTCAGCGGGCAACTGGTGCCGGCATCTGCCTGGTGGTGCAGATAGCTCAACGCCGCGCGTGCGACGTGCGCGCCCGGCGAGCCGGCATGCCAGGACAATCCCGCCACCCCGCCCTGCTTGGCCAGGTCCATCAGCTGGTGGTACGCGGGATGGAATTCGACGACATCCACGCGATGCCCGTGCGCATCGTGCGTGCGCAGACGCGGCCGGTCGCGGTTGGCGTCGAAGCCCAGGTGGTAGAGCACATCGCCCGCCATTGCACCGTAGGACGCCAGCACCGGCAGGAAGCCCTCGCCGCCTTCGCGCGCGACCGCCTCGCGCAGCACGACGTCATCGCCCCACAGGTCGCGCGGCGCGAACGGCGGCGGCTGGTTGTCGACGAGATGGGTCTCGAAAGGAGGCAAGGCTGTTGACTGCATGTGCGACTCCCGCGATGGACGAGGATCAAGGGCGTGTACACGCGGTCAAGCGGGGGTTCTCATCGCCTGCACGCGTCGGGAAGGACAGTAGCCCCATGGACGATACGCGCGAGCTGGTGGTGATGCGACCCGAGGGGCTTTACTGCCCCGCGGGCGATTTCCACATCGACCCGTGGCGACCGGTGCCGCGCGCGGTCATCACCCACGGACACGGCGATCACGCGCGCCCGGGCATGGGGCGCTACGACTGCCTGGACAGCTGCCTTCCGGTGCTGCGCTGGCGGCTGGGCGAACAGGACTACCACGCGCATGCGCCAGGTGAGCCGTTCACGCTGGGCCGCGCGCAGGTCTCGCTGCATCCGGCAGGGCACGTGCTGGGCTCGGCGCAGGTGCGCATCGAGGCCGACGGCCAGGTCTGGGTCGCCTCCGGTGACTACAAGCGCCAGCCGGACCCGACCTGCGCCGCGTTCGAGCCCGTGCCGTGCGATGTGTTCATCACCGAGGCGACGTTCGCGCTGCCGGTCTATCGCTGGCCCGATACCGCCGCGGTGGTGGACGAGATCGTCACCTGGCGCCATGCCTGCGCCGAGCGCGGGGAAACCGCCGTGCTGTACTGCTACGCACTGGGCAAGGCGCAGCGCGTACTGGCGGAACTGGACGGCCGCGGCGAACCGCCCGTGCTGCTGCACGGCGCGGTGGCGGCCGGCGTCCAGGTGTACCGCCAAGCGGGCATCGCGATGGTGGAAACCGAACCGGTGTCCGAACAGCCACGTGGCCAGGACACCGCCGGTCGGCTCGTATTGGCGCCGCCTTCGGCGGCCGGCAGCGCGTGGCTGCGCCGTTTTCGTCGCGCACAACAAGGCTTCGCCTCGGGCTGGATGCGCCTGCGTGGCAATCGCCGCCGCCGCAACTACGACCGGGGCTTCGTGATCTCGGACCACGCCGACTGGCCCGCGCTGCTGCACACCATCGGCCAGACCGGCGCACGCCGGATCATCGCCACGCATGGCAACACCGACGCGCTGGTGCGCCACCTGCGCGAGCACGACGTGGCTGCCGAAGCATTCACCACTGCTTATGGGGAAGAGACATGAACCGCCCACCCGTGTTCCGCTTGCGCACGCGCCCCTGCCATCCGCTGGCCGGTGGAAAGGTGTTCCGGCGCGCCGCGCTGGGCTTCCGATTGCGCTGCGCACCCGCGCCGGCCTTGGCGCCGCATCTGGCCGGCTTCACCGTGCACGCACTGGCCTTGCGGCGAACTGGCGGCCCTGCGGCTTGAAGCGTTTCGCCGCCCTGTTTCGGGTGCTGGACCGCAGCACCGGCACCGGCGACAAGCGCGCTGCCCTGGTCGGTTATTTCCGTGACGCCCCGCCCGCCGACGCGGCGTGGGCCCTGTACCTGCTCAGCGGCGGCAAGATCGCCGGGGCGCGCACGCGCATCGCCAGCAGCACCGAGCTGCGCGAATGGATCGCACCACTGGCCGGCATCGACGACTGGCTGGTGGCCGACAGCTACGACCACGTCGGCGACCTGGCCGAGACCCTGGCGCTGCTGCTGGACGACCCGGCGACCGTCGCCGAGGACCTGCCGCTGTCGGCGTGGATCGAGCAGCGCCTGCTGCCCGTGGCCAACACCGACCCAGCGCAGCGCCGCGCGGTGGTGGAGACCGCGTGGCGCACGCTGGATTTCGACCAGCGCCTGGTATTCAACAAGCTGCTGACCGGCGCGTTGCGCGTGGGCGTCTCGCAGCGGCTGGTGCAACAGGCGCTGGCGGAACTCTCCGGCGTGGACATCGCGCGCATCGCCCAGCGCATGCTCGGCACGTGGCGGCCGACGCCCGAGTTCCTGTCCGGCCTGCTGTCGACCGACACGCTGGAAACCGACCGCCAGCAACCCTACCCGTTCTTCCTCGCCTCTCCGCTGGAAGCAGATCCCGCCACGCTGGGCGAGGTGGCGCAGTGGCTGCTGGAGTGGAAGTGGGATGGCATCCGCTTGCAGCTGATCCGACGGGGTGAGGATGTCGCGTTGTGGTCGCGCGGCGAAGAGCGACTGGACGGCCGCTTCCCGGAAATCGAACGCGCCGCCGCGGCGTTGCCGCCGGGCACGGTGCTCGACGGTGAGCTGCTGGCTTGGCGCCAGGGCGAGCCGCAGCCCATGCCGTTCGCCGCCTTGCAGACGCGCATCGCGCGCCTGCGCCCCGGGCCCAAGACCCTGGCCGATGCCCCCGCGCGGTTGGTGGCCTACGACCTGCTGGAATGGGACGGCGAGGACCTGCGCGAACAACCGCTGCACCAACGGCGCGCAGCGCTGGAGCAGGCGTTGGCCACGTTGGACGACCCGCACCTGGTGGCCTCGCCGCAGGTGGCCGCCGACAGTTGGGACGCCGCCGCCGCGCTTCGCGAACAATCGCGTGCGCGCGGCGTCGAGGGCCTGATGCTCAAGCGCGCCGATTCGCCCTATCGCACCGGCCGCAGGCGCGGCGACTGGTGGAAGTGGAAGATCGACCCGCTCACCATCGACGCCGTGCTGCTCTACGCACAGGCCGGCCATGGTCGACGCAGCACGCTCTACACCGACTACACCTTCGGCCTCTGGCACGAAGGCGAACTGGTGCCGGTCGCCAAGGCGTATTCGGGTCTGGACGACCGCGAGATCCTCGACCTGGACCGCTGGATCCGCGCGCACACCACCGAACGGTTCGGCCCGGTACGCGCGGTCACGCACGAGCAGGTGTTCGAACTGGGCTTCGAAGCGGTGAATGCCAGCCGCCGGCACAAGTCCGGCATCGCGGTACGTTTCCCGCGCATCCTGCGCTGGCGGCACGACAAGCGTCCCGCCGATGCCGACGCGCTGGCCACGCTGCAGGCATTGGCGCGATGAGCGCGGCGGAAGCGTCGCGCCGCTGGCGCGCGTGGTTCGCGCAGCGTGGCTGGCGTCCGCTGCCGTTCCAGCGCGAGGTGTGGCGGCGTTATCTCGCTGGCGAATCCGGGCTGCTGCATACACCGACGGGGAGCGGCAAGACACTCGCCGCGCTCGGCGGGCCACTGCTGGAGGCGCTGGCCGCGCCGGTCGCGACGAAGCCGCGCCGCGGGGCCACGCGTTCGCTTCGGCTGCTCTGGATCACCCCGCTGCGCGCCCTCGCCAGCGACACCGCGCGCGCCTTGCGCGAACCGTGCGCGGAGCTGGGGTTGGACTGGCAGGTCGGCCTGCGTACCGGCGACGCCAGCGCGCGCGAGAAGCGCATGGCGCGTGCCGGCCAGGTCGATGCGCTGGTGACCACGCCCGAATCATTGGCCTTGCTGCTCTCTTACCCGGACAGTGCCGAGCGGCTGCGCAGCCTGCGCTGCGTGGTCGTGGACGAATGGCACGAACTGCTCGGCAACAAGCGCGGCGTGCTGCTGCAACTGGGCTTGGCGCGCCTGCGTGCGCTGGCGCCGTCGCTGCGCGTCTGGGGGTTGTCGGCCACGCTGGGCAACCTCGAACAGGCGCGCGACGTGCTGCTGCCCACGCAGCCACAAGCGGCGATCGTCAGTGGCGCGCGCCCGCGCCGCCTCACGCTGGAAACCCTGCTGCCCGACCAGGGCGAACGCTTCCCGTGGGCAGGCCACCTCGGGTTGTCGCAACTGCCGCGCGTGTTGCAATCGTTGATGGCCGCGCGTACCAGCCTGCTGTTCACCAACACCCGCGCACAGGCCGAACTCTGGCACCAGGCGCTGGCCGCGGTGTGGCCGGAGGAAGCGGCCACGCTGGCCCTGCATCACGGCTCGCTCGATCCCGCCTTGCGGAGCGCCGCCGAACAAGGTTTGCGCGCCGGCACGCTGCGCTGCGTGGTCGCCACGTCCAGCCTTGATCTCGGCGTGGACTTCCCCGCGGTGGACCAGGTGCTGCAACTCGGCAGCCCCAAGGGCGTTGCGCGCCTGTTGCAACGCGGCGGACGGGCGAAGCATCGGCCTGGCGAATCGGGGCACGTGGTCTGCGTGCCGACGCATGCGCTGGAACTGGCGGAGTACGCCGCCGCGCGCCGCGCGTTGGCGCATGGAGAGATCGAAGCACGGCCGCCCCCCAGGCTGTGCCTGGACGTGTTGGCGCAGCACTGCGTGAGCTGCGCGCTCGGGGGCGGTTTCCACGCCGATGCACTGTTTGCCGAAGTGCGCGGTACCGATGCCTTCGCCATGCTCGATGCCGCGCATTGGCAGGGGGTCCTGGATTTCATCGTGCAGGGTGGTGCGGCATTGGCCAACTACCCGGATTTCCACAAGGTGGTGCGCGACGAGGACGGCCGCTACCGCGTGGTGGACCGCCGCGTCGCGCTGCGCCATCGGCTGTCGATCGGCACCATTACCAGCGACGGCAGCGTGCGCGTGCGCTTCCTGCGCGGCGGCGACCTCGGCTCGGTGGAAGAACAGTTCGTCGGGCGCTTGCGCCGCGGCGATCGCTTCCAGTTCGCCGGACGCCTGCTCGAACTGGTGCGGCTGGAAGACATGACGGCCTATGTCCGCCTCGCCAAGGGTGGCGATGGCAGCGTGCCGCGCTGGATGGGCGGGCGCCTGCCGCTGTCCGACACGCTGGGCCGCGAGATGGAAGCCGTGCTCGGCACGCCCGACGATGCGCCGGAGCTGCGCGCACTGGCGCCGTTGTTGCAACTGCAGGGCCGCCTGTCCGCGCTGCCCGCGCCGGGTCGCCTGTTGGCGGAATGCGTGCGCACGCGCGAGGGCACCCACCTCTTCCTGTACCCGTTCGCTGGCCGGCAGGTACATGAAGGGCTGGCCGCGCTGCTCGCGCTGCGCTGGGGCCGGCAGCAACCCAACAGCTTCGATTATGCGAGCAATGATTACGGGCTGGTCCTGTCGCCGGCGCAGGACGTGACGCCCGATGCCGGCCTGCTGCACGCGCTGCTCGCACCGGCCGGCTTGTTCGAGGACCTGCGCGAAAGCCTCAACCTCGCCGAACTGGCCCGCCGGCAATTCCGCGAGATCGCCCGCGTCGCCGGCCTGCTGGTGCCCGCGCTGCCGGGCCGAACGCCGCGCAGCCAGCGCCAGCTGCAAGCCTCGGCCGGGCTATTGCACGACGTGCTGCGGCGCTTCGATCCCGACCACCTGCTATTGCAGCAGGCCGAACGCGAAGTGTTGTCCGGCCAGCTTGAACTCGGCCGGCTCGCAGCGACGCTGGAGGACTGCGCGCAGCGCGACCTGCACCTGTGCATGCCGGCGAGCCTCACGCCGCTGTCGTTTCCGTTGTGGGCCGAACGCAGTCGCGGGCAGCTCAGTACCGAGGACTGGCGTGCACGCGTGATGCGCGCCGCCGCGCAGCTGGAACGTCGCCATGGCACATGAGTGGGCCACCCGCCTCGGCGGGGAGGATGTGCTGCTGCTCGGTGCGCGTGCACTGTACTGGCCGGCGCGCGCGGCCTTGATGATCGCCGACCTGCACCTGGGCAAGGGGGATGTGTTTCGTCGCGCCGGCATCGGCTTGCCCGCAGGTGGCACGGTGCATGACCTGGCACGGTTGGACGCCCTGCTCGAACGCCATCCCGCGCGCACGCTGTGGGTGCTCGGCGACCTACTGCACGGGCCGTTGCACGAGGCGAGCTGGCTGGCGCAATGGCGGCAGTGGCGGTTGCGACAGGGGGCGCTGGATATCGCGGTGATCCGTGGCAACCACGACCGCGCACTGCAGGCCGGTCGCCTGCTGGTGCGCGATGCCGGCGAGCGCGCCGAGGTGGGCAGCTTCGTGCTGCGACATGACCCGGTCGTCGAACCCGATCACCACGTGCTATGCGGACACGTGCATCCGCTGTGCGAGCTGCCCGGCGTGGGTCGACGCTTCCCCGCGTTCTGGCTGCGCCCCGGCCTGACCGTGCTGCCGGCGTTCTCGCATTTCAGCGCCGGCGTGGTCGCCCCGTTGCGCAGTGGCGAACAACTGGCCGCCTGCGTGGACGATGCCATCGTCGCCCTGCCGGTGCCCCGCTGAATCAGGCCGGCGCAGGCACCCCGGGGCTGGCCGTGTGCGCATCGAGCGCGGCCAGGAACTCCGGTGCCAGCGCCAGCTTGCCCAGCCAGCCGTGCTGGGTGCCGCTGAGTACGCGCAGCATGTGGCCGCGGCCACCCGGCACGCGCCCGAGGGGCCTCAGGCCGATGTCGCGCACGCGCGCGGCGAAATCGCGGTCGGATTGGAACAGCGGCGTCAGCCAGCGGCTCCAGAAATGGTAGATCGACACGTGCGCCTGGCGTTCGTGCTGGTACAGCGGCAACGCGCGCGCCAGCGAATCTTCCACGCGCAATGCATTGCACAGCGCCCACGCATCGAGCAGCGCCATGTTGACGCCCTGCCCCAGCTGCGGGCTCATTGCGTGCGCCGCATCGCCGGCCAGTACCAGCCGGCCCCAATGCCATTCGCGCGCCACCGCATCGCGATACGCGGCGGTGGACAACTGGGCCGGCTCCTGGATGCCGGCCAGGCAGTCGCGCGCCTGCGGCCACAGGCCGGCGATCTCCTCCAGCCACGGCGCGATGCCCTCGGCACGCCAGCGCTCGAAGTCGCCGCGCGGCAAGCTCCAGAAAAAACTCATGCGCGGCTGCGCGTCGTCTGGCCGCGTGCCGACCGGCAACAAGCCGATCATCTTGCGTGCGCTGCGGTAGCGCTGGCGCAACTCGTTGGCATGCGCCCAATCGCCCTGCGGCACCAGGCACCACAGCGCGCCCCAGGGATAGGGGCGGTCCAGCCGCGGCGGACCGACATGGTTGCGCAGCGCCGAGGCGGCCCCGTCGGCGGCCACCACCACATCGAAGCCGTCGTGCCAGCGTCCCTCCTGCGTCTGCACGCGGCCGCGTTCGGCGTCGACGGCGACGATGCGCGTGCCGGCGTGCAGACGCGGGGATTCCCAGGCGTCGCGCAGCAGCATGAACAACGCCCCGCGCTGCAGGCCCAGGCCGAACAGGCGAGGGTCGAGGTCGCGGTACTGCATCTCCATCACCGCGCGGCCATCGGGGATATCGCCATACAGGCGATGCACCGGCGCGCCATGCGCGAGGACGCCCTCCAGCAGGCCCATGCGCCACAGCACCTGCAAACCGCTGGGCTGGAGCAGGAAACCGGCGCCGACCGGCCCGGGTGCGGCGGCCTGTTCGAACACCTCCACCTCATGGCCGTCGCGCTGCAACAGCACGGCCATGGCCTGCCCCGCCGTGCCGTAGCCCACTATCGCGATCCGTCGCTTGCGACCTGCCATCGTGTTTCCAGAAAGTCCATGCAATGCATGCATCGTAGAAGAATCGCCCTGCGCCGGACACGGGCAAAAAAAAACCCCGCCTCGCGGCGGGGTTTCAAAGCACAACCGGCTGGATCAGCCGACCGGCGTGATGTTGGAAGCCTGGGCACCCTTCGGACCCTGGGTCACGTCGTAGGTGACGCGCTGGCCTTCCTGCAGGCTGCGGAAGCCCTTGGAGTTGATCGCGGAGAAGTGCGCGAAGACGTCAGCGCTGCCGTCCTCCGGTGAAATGAAGCCAAATCCCTTGGCGTCGTTGAACCACTTGACGGTACCGTTCGGCATGGTGATGCGAGACCTTTGCAAAATTGAATGGGTGGTGTGCGGCTGACGCACTTCGCGAGTATGCAAAGCTTATGCCCCGAAGACAATCACCCTCGCGCAAGTTCTCCGACCAGTTCCGGTAGCCCGCTGGAGGCGGCCTCCACGTTGGCCAGCACCTCGGCCAGGGTGATCTCCCCGGCGTCCCCGCAGCCGGCCGCCCAGTTGGCGACGATGGCCAGGCAGGCGTAATCCAGCCCCAGTTCGCGCGCCAGGCCGGCTTCCGGCATGCCGGTCATGCCCACCAGGTCGCAGCCGTCGCGGCGCATCCGCGCGATTTCCGCGATGGTTTCCAGCCGCGGGCCCTGCGTGGCGCCATAGCACCCCCCGTCGACAAGCTTGACGCCCGTCACACGCGCGGCCGCCAGCACCTTGCTGCGGAACAGCGGCGAGTACGGATGGCCGAAGTCCACGTGCACGACCTCGCTGCCCTCCTCCTCGCAAATGGTGGAGATGCGGCCCCAGGTGTAGTCGATCAGTTGGTCCGGGCAGGCCAGCACGCGTGGCCCGTAGGCCTCGGTGATGCCGCCCACGGTGTTGAGCGCGAGCACGCGATGGGCCCCGATCTGCTGCAACGCGGCAAGGTTGGCGCGGTAGTTGACCTTGTGCGGCGGCAGCGAGTGGCCTTCGCCGTGGCGCGCCAGGAAGGCCACGCGCTGGCCGAGCAGCGTGCCCACGCGCACCGGGCCGGACGGGCTGCCGAAGCGGGTGTCCACTTCATGGGTCTGCACGTCGTCGAGTTGGGCCAGCTTGTAGACGCCGGTGCCGCCAATGACGGCCAGGGAGATCGGGTGGTTCATGCGTGGGGCTTCCGCGGTTGGTTCTACGTCAGTCCTTCATGGCATAGATGGCCGGCGCGCCGCGGAACAGCTCGCCCACGTCCATGCCGAAGCCGAACACGTAGCGGTCCGCCACTTCCACGCCGGGGTAGTCGGCGCTCACGCCCGGTACGCAGCGGTCGTGCTGCTTGATCGCCAGCGCGGCGATGCGGACATCGGTGGCGCCCTGCTCCAGGCACCACTGGCGCACGCCCTGCAGGGTGTAGCCCTCGTCGAGGATGTCGTCGACCAGCAGCACGCGGCGGCCGAACAGGGCAGTGGCCGGGCGGTGCTTCCACACCAGCTCGCCGCCGGTGGTGGCGCCGCGGTAGCGGGTGGCGTGCAGGTAATCGAACTGCAGGTCCTGGCCGCGCGCGCCCAGCTCCAGCGCCAGCTGGCCGGCGAACGGCAGCGCGCCATGCATGATCGTCAGGTACACCGGCACTTCGCCCTGGTAGTCGCGGGCGATGGCATCGGCGATGCGGCCGATGGCGGCGTCGAGGGTCGAGCGGTCGACGAGCAGGTCGGCCTGGGCCACGGCCTGTTGGAGGGTGAGATTGGACATCAGGCGGTTTTTCCGAGTTGTTCCAGCAAACGGGATTGGGTGTGGGGGTAGCGGGCGTCGGCCAGCAGGCCGTCCCAGCCCAGCGCGCCGCGGCCGATCAGGCCGAGCAGCGCAGCGGTATTGAGCGTGCGGCCGGTGACGGCCTGCAGCGATTGTTCGACCAGTTCCGGGTGGCAGACCAGCACCACGTCGCAGCCGGCATCCAGGTGCGCGTCCACGCGCGCCTTGACGCCGCCGGCACTGAAGGAAGCCGCCATGCCGATGTCGTCTGAGAAGACGACGCCGCGAAAACCAAGCTCGCCACGCAGGATCTCGCCGATCCATCGCGCCGAGTAACCGGCCGGCTCCGGCGCGACCTGCGGGTAGACGACGTGGGCCATCATCACCGCATCGGCGCCGGCGTCGATACCGGCAGCGAACGGCACCAGGTCTTCGGCGCGCAACGCGTCGAGCGGGCGCGGATCGATCGCCGTGTCGACGTGGGTATCTTCCAGCACCGTGCCGTGGCCGGGGAAATGCTTGAGCGTGGCGGCCATGCCGGCGTCGTGCATCGCCGCGACGTAGGCGCGGGTGAACGCGGCCACCACCTGCGGGTCGGCGCTGAACGCGCGGTCGCCGATGGCGCGGTTACCGCGGGCCAGGTCCACTACCGGGGCGAAGCTCAGGTCCACGCCGCTGGCGCGGATCTCGCTGGCCATCAGCCACGCATGCTCGCGGGCCAGCGCCAGCGCGGCGTCGGGGTCTCGCGCGTACAGCGCATCGAAACCGTGCAGGGGCGGCAGCGCGCTGTAGCCCTCGCGGAACCGCTGCACGCGCCCGCCTTCCTGGTCCACGCAGACCAGCTGCGGGCGGGGTGCGGCGGCGCGGATGGCGGCCGAGAGCTCGGCCACCTGGGCGCGCGAGGCGAAGTTGCGCTTGAACAGCACCACCCCGGCGACGGCGTCATGCTGCAGCCACGCGCGCTCTTGCGCAGTGAGTTCGGTGCCGGCGACGCCGATCAGGAGCATGCGGGGTGACCTCCGGGTGGGGCGCCGCGATGGCGCATCGCCGCATTGTCGCAGATGCGCGCCCCGGCTTCAGACCTCGCAGCCGTCCGGGCCGCAGCCTTCACCCCGGGAAGCGCCCGGCGCCCCCTGTTCGGCGGCGATGCGCGCCAGGATCTGCGCGATCTCCTCCGGCGGCTGCGCGCCCTGGATCAGGTAACGGCCGTCGATCACGAAGCTCGGCACCGCGGTGATGCCCAGCTGCTGCGCCTGGGCCAGCTGGGCGCGCACCTCGGCCAGCCCTTCGTCGGAGGCGAGGAAGGCGCGGATGCGTGGCGCGTCCAGGCCGGCCTGCGTACCGGCGGCG
Organism: Pseudomonadota bacterium; assembly: GCA_023386795.1. Classification (GTDB taxonomy): domain Bacteria; phylum Pseudomonadota; class Gammaproteobacteria; order Xanthomonadales; family Xanthomonadaceae; genus Stenotrophomonas_A. The sequence continues at coordinate 15,822 of JAEWJB010000036.1, read as the reverse complement.
ACCAGCGTGTCGGGGTCGGCGAGATTGCGCCCTTCGGCGAAATGCGCACGGAACAGCGCCTCGGCGGCGGCCTCGGCGTCGCCTTCGCGCGCGGCCAGCCACATCAGGCGATGCGCCTGCAGGGTATTGGCGCGCACCTGGCCGCGGTCGAAATCGAACGGCAGGCCTTCGGCACGGCCGGTCTGCTGGGTCTGGGACAGGATCTGCTCGGTGCGGGCATCGCCGCCGAACTTGGCGCGGTAGGCCTCGCGCAAGGGCACGGGTTCCGGGCCGGCGTCGGGGTCGAGTTGGAAGGCGTGGTAGTGGATGTCCACCTCGGGCGCGTCGGCGCCCATCAGCGCCAGGCCACGCTGGAAGCGATGCTTGCCGATCCAGCACCAGGGGCAGACCACGTCGGACCAGATGTCGATGCGCATGGGGGCGCTCCGCGGGAAAGAGGGGCTGCCACTATGCCGGGATCGACCGCCGTGGGTGTGCAGGCAGTTGCAACAATGCGTCGCAGGGCGCTCTGAACGATGCGTCGCATGGTCCATTTAACGATGCGTCATATGGTCCTTTGAACGATGCGCCGCATGACCCTTTGAACGACGCGTCGCATGACCCTTTGAACGACGCGCCGCATGGCTCCTTGTAGGAGCGGCTTCAGCCGCGACCGCAGGATCCAGGCAGCACCTGCATGGCATTCATGCAGTCGGGGCTGAAGCCCCTCCTACAAAGGGCGCAAGCACAAAGAGCGCAAGCCGCCGTCGGCAAAAACAGCCCGTAAAGCGCGTACCGGCAAGCGGTCAGCGCGACCAGCGCCCGTACGGATGCGCCGCCAGTGCGAGGTTGTAGTACCGCACGTCGTCGGTGACTTCCTCGCCCAGCCATTCCGGCCGCTCGAACGCTTCCTCGGCGTCGTCCAGTTCGATCTCCGCCACCACCAGCCCGGCGTTCTCGCCCAGGAACTCGTCCACTTCCCACAAGTGGTTGCCGTGGCGCACCAGGTGGCGGCGCTTGTCCACCAGGCCGCCTACGCACAGCGCCAGCAGGGCGCGCGCATCGTCCACCGGGATCGGGTAATCGAACTCCTGCCGCGTGTGCCCCGGCTCGCGCGACTTCAGGTTGAGGTACGCCGCATCGCCCTGGATGCGCACGCGCACCGACGCCTTCTGCGCGCCGTTGTCCAGCGCTGCGGCGTCGTTGATATAGCCCTGCGCCATCGGCAAGACCGCGTGCGCGGCTGCGCGCCAGCCATCGCCGGTGACCAGGAACTTGCGCTCGATCTCGATACCCATGGCGGTTCCTCAGCGCTCGAACAGCGCGATGCTTTCCACGTGGGCGGTGTGCGGGAACATGTCCATCGCCCCGGCGGCCTTGAGCTTGAAGCCTTGTTCGTTGACCAGGAAGCCGGCATCGCGTGCCAGCGAGCCCGGGTGGCAGCTGACGTACACGATGCGTTCGAATTTCTTCAGCGGCAGCTGCTTGAGCACGTCGATGGCACCCGAGCGCGGCGGATCGAGCAGCAGCTTGTCGAAGCCCTGGCGCATCCAGGCAGCCTGGCGCTGGTCCTGGGTGAGGTCGGCGGCGAAGAACTGCGCGTTGGCCAGGCCATTGCGCTCGGCGTTCTCCCTGGCGCGCGCCACCAGCCCGGCGTCGCCCTCCACGCCCACCACCTCGCGCACGCCGCGCGCCAGCGGCAGGGTGAAGTTGCCCAGGCCGCAGAACAGGTCGAGCACGCGGTCCTGGGGCTGCGCGTCGAGCAGCCGCAGCGCGTGGTCGATCATCTTCTCGTTGAGGGTGGCGTTGACCTGGATGAAATCCAGCGGGCGGAACGCCAGTTCCACGTCCCACTGCGGCAGGCGGAACGACAACGGCACGTGCTGCGGCCACAGCGGATGCACCGATTCCACGCCGCCGGGCTGCAGGAAGATGGCGAAATCCTGCGCCTGCGCGAAAGCCACCAGGGCCTGCTGGTCGGCATCGGTCAACGGCTGCAGGTGGCGCACGGTCAGCGCCACGGCATCGTCGCCGGCGATGAACTCGATCTGCGGGATGTCGCGCTTGCCGTCCAGGCTTTCCACCAGCGCCGACAGCGCGGTGATCTTCTCGCCGATCTGCGGGATCACCGTGTAGCAGACCGACAGGTCGGCCACGAAGCGCGGGTCCTGCTCGCGGAAGCCGACCAGCGTCTTGTCCTTCTTCTCCACCCGGCGCACCGAGAACCGGCCCTTGCGGCGGTAGCCCCAGTTGGCCCCGACCAGCGCCGGCAGCACGCGTTCGGGCGTGACGTGGCCGATGCGCTGCAGGTTGTCCATCAGCACGCGCTCCTTGGCGACGATCTGCTGGCCTTCCTCCAGGTGCTGCAGCACGCAGCCGGCACAGACGCCGAAATGCGGACAGCGCGGGGTCACCCGCTCCGGCGAGGCCTGCAGCACCTCCAGGGTGCCCGCCTCGTCGAAGTGGCGGCTGCGCGAGGTCGGTTCAGCCACCACCACTTCGCCGGGCAGGGCGCCGGCGATGAAGGTGACCTTGCCGCCCTCGCCCTCGCGGCGGGCAACGCCGCGGCCGTCATGGCTGAGGTCGAGGATGTCGGTCTGGAAGGGGGTACGGTCGAGGCGTCTGCCGGATCTGGCCACGTGGCGACAAGCTGCGGGCAAAAAGGGCGCGTATTGTGGCAGATGACACCGGCGGTGGCCGGGTCCACCCGTTCATTGTCGTTTGCTGGAAAGGCAGGCAAACTCACCCCGCCGCAGGATGTCGCTGCGGTGTGCTGACATGGAGGCAGCAAGATGATGGCGTCGCGAGAGCCCCCCCGTCCCCGCGTCCTGCTGGTCGAGGACGACCCGATCAGCCTGGGTTTCTTCCAGGCCGCGCTGGAACCCCTCGCCCTTCGGCTGGACAGTGCCGACAGTCTCGCCACCGCGCTGGAACAATCCCGTGACGTGCGCCACGACTTGTGGTTGATCGATGCCCATCTTCCCGACGGCAGTGGCAGCGAGTTGCTGACGTGCCTGCGGGTGCGGCACCCGACCACCCCGGCCCTGGCCCACACCGCCGATGCGGGCGCCACCGCGCGCCTGCTCGCCGACGGCTTCGTCAACGTGCTGATCAAGCCGCTGCCGGCGAGCGAGCTGCAACAGCAGGTGCGCCGGCTGCTGCCCACGCGCCCCGGCGCCGAGCCCACGGGCGGCATCCTCATCCAGCGCGACTGGGACGAGGACGCGGCGTTGGCCGCGCTCAACGGCCAGCAGCATCACCTCAATGCGCTGCGCGAACTGTTCCTGTCCGAATTGCCGGGCACCCGCGATGCGGTGGATTCGGCGCTGCGCCAGGACGACGAATCCACCCTGCGCAGCCACCTGCACCGGCTTCAGGCCAGCTGCGGCTTCGTGGGCGCGGCGCGGCTGGCGCAGGCGGTGCGGGAACTGCGCGGGAACCCGCGTTCGTCGGACGCGCGTCATCATTTCCACGACGCCGTCGCTGCCTTGCTGCATTGAGTCTCAGCGCGGCGACAGGTCGCGCAGCATGTCCCAGGCTTTCAGCCCGCGGCCCCCGAGGTGGTGCAACAACACGGCACGCAGGCCCAGGCGCAGCCCGGGCAGATCGAGCGGATCGGGCGCTTCGTCGCGGGCCAGTGCCAGCAGCCCGCGCCCGGTGGCGGTGGCGTTGCGCTCACCCGCGCCGCGGTCGCTGAGCAGTCGTCGCGCGCCTTCCAGCGGGTCGAGCTGGTAGCGCGCGGCCGGGTTGATCGGCTGGCCGTCCACGTCATGTTCGAGGTCGAACCCCACGCCGAGTGCGTCGAGCAGATCACGCTCGAAACGGCGCAGGCTCCAGGCCAGCGGTTCGGCGGCGCGCAGGCGTTCGCGCACGCGGGCGTAGGCGGTGTGCAGTTCGGGGAGCGGGTCATGCCGCGGCGCCAGGCGCAGCACCAGTTCGTTGAGATAGAACGCCGCGAGCATCGCATCACCCTGCAACCGGGGGGCGGCGTCTTCCGCCTCGGCCGCTCGCAGCTGCGCCAGTTCCCCGCGCTGCACCGCACTGAAGCGGATCGACTGCAACGGTTGCAACGCGGCGCGCAGCGCCTGCTTGCGTTCGCCCTGCACACCACGCGCCAACAGGCCCACGCGGCCGTGCTGCCGGGTCAGCACCTCGACCAGCAGGCTGGTCTCGCGCCAGTGCCGCGCATGCAGGACGAAGCCGGTTTCATCTTCCAGGCGCATGCGCCCGCCTCAGGCCGCGCGCGGCTGCGCGGCCAGGCTCATTCGTAGCCGAACGCCTTGAGCGCGGCCTCGTCGTCCGACCAGCCCTCGCGCACGCGCACCCAGGTTTCCAGGAAGACCTTGGCGCCGAACAGGCGCTCCATCTGCTGGCGGGCCTTGGCGCCGATCTCTTTCAGGCGGGTGCCGCCCTTGCCGATCACGATCGCCTTCTGGCCCTCGCGCTCCACCCAGATCACCGCACCGATGCGCAGCAGGTTGCCATCCTCGGCGAAGCGCTCGATCTCCACGGTGGTCGCATACGGCAGTTCCTCGCCGAGCTGGCGCATGAGCTGCTCGCGGACCAGTTCGCCGGCGAGGAAACGCTGGCTGCGGTCGGTGATCTCGTCCTCGCCGAACATCGGCGGCTGCTCGGGCAACAGGCCCAGCAAATCCTTGGTCAGGGCTTCCAGGCCCTTGCGCTTGAGCGCGGACACCGGATGCACGGCGGCGAAACTGCGGCCCTGGCTGACTTCGGCCAGGAACGGCAGCAGCGCGGACTTGTCCTTCAGGCGGTCGACCTTGTTGACGATCAGCACCACCGGGATGCCCGCGTCGCTGAGCACGTTGTAGGCCAGCGTGTCCTCCTCGTCCCAGCGCCCGGCCTCGATGACCAGCACCGCGGCGTCCACGTCCTCCAGCGAACCGCGCGCGGCGCGGTTCATGACCCGGCTCATGGCCGAGGCCTTGAACTTGCCCTGCTCACGGTGCAGCCCGGGCGTGTCGACGAGCACGATCTGCCCCTGCGGGAAGCTGGCAATGCCGAGCAGGCGATGGCGGGTGGTCTGCGGACGGTTGGAGACGATGCTGACCTTGGCGCCGACCAGCGCGTTGGTCAGGGTCGACTTGCCCACGTTGGGGCGGCCAATGACGGCCACGCTGCCGCTGCGGTAGGAGGTTGATTCGCTCACTTGCCTGGATCCAGTTGGCGCAGCACCGCGGCGGCGGCCTGCTGTTCGGCCAGGCGCCGCGACCCGCCCTCGCCCTCGGCGCGCAGCGCCGGCTCGGACAGGATGCAGCGTACCTGGAAATGCTTGGCGTGGTCGTCGCCACTTTCGGAAACGAGTTCATACACCGGCAGCGGCCGCTGCCGGGCCTGCAGCCACTCCTGCAGGCGGGTCTTGGCGTCCTTCTCCGGCTTGCCGACCGGCAGCGCGGCCAGCGCCGATTCGAACCACGGCAGCACCGCGGCGCGGCACGCCTCGAAGCCGGCGTCCAGGTAGATGGCCGCGACGACGGCCTCCACGGCGTCGGCCAGGATCGAATCGCGGCGATGGCCCCCGGACTTCATCTCGCCCGGACCCAGCGTGAGCCGCTCGCCCAGCTCCAGCGTGCGGCCGATCACCGCCAGCGCCGCTTCGCGCACCAGTTCGGCGCGGGCGCGTGTCAGCGCGCCTTCGTCGGCCTTGGGCCAGCGCAGATACAACGCCTCGGCGACCAGCAGGTTGACCACGCCGTCGCCGAGGAATTCGAGCCGTTCGTTGTGCGGCGCGCCGGCGCTGCGATGCGTCAGCGCCTGCGCCAGCAGCGAGGGATCGGCGAACACATGGCCGATCCGGTCGCCGCGCTGCGGAGTTTTACTCGCTGATACCACTACGGGTCAGGTCCTGGCTGGCACTGAAGTTGCCGACCACGTCGAGGTTGCCGACCAGCGGGCGGCGCACTTCGTAGTTCACGTTCATGCGCCAACCGTTGCCCACGCGTTCGAACGTCACGTCGTCCTTCTTCACGTTTTCCGAGTAGTTGATGTACAGCCGGCGGAAGAACAGGTCCTTCGCCCGGCCCGGGTCCATGTCGCCGCTGCCCGGTTCGTTGGCCACGCCTTTCATGGCTTCCTTCACCGAATAGAACTCCTGGTACATCGGGAACAGCTTCATGCCGATGTACAGGGCAAAACCGACCACCGCCAACACCACGATGAATGACAGCAGCGTCATTCCGTTCTGATTGCGCTTCATCGCTACTCCCCTAGCTACGCCACGCGTATTGGATTACTGGATACCTGTCCCGATCCGCGACGGATCGAAACTCCCCTTGCAGAACCACCCCTCGCAATTGAGCCAGATTCCGAACGCCTTGCCACGCAGGTTCTGCTCGGGCAGGAAATGCGTCTGGGTCCAGAACCGGCTGTCCTCGCTATTATCGCGATTGTCGCCCATCACGAAATACTGCCCCGGGGGCACCACCCAGTCGCCCTGGCCGGCGGCGTTGGAACGCCCGATCAGCTCCAGCACGGTGTGCGGGCGGCCCGGCAGGTCCTCCCGCAGCAGCGTGGCGCCGGTCATCTCCGCGCCGCGGCCCTTGCCGACGTACTCGCCCTTGACCTCGTACTGCATCGGCTCGCCGTTGATGTACAGGGTGTCGCCGTGGAAGCCGATGCGGTCGCCCGGCAGGCCGACGATGCGCTTGATCCAGTTCTCGTCCGGGGCGTGCGGCGGCTTGAACACCACCACGTCGCCGCGCTTGGGCTCGCCCACCGGCACGAACTTGGTGTTGGTGATGGGCAGGCGCAGGCCGTAGGCGAACTTGTTGACCAGGATGAAATCGCCGATCAGCAGGTTGGGCATCATCGAGCTGGACGGGATCTTGTACGGCTCGGCGATGAAGCTGCGCAGGATCAGCACCACCGCCAGCACGGGGAAGAAGGCGCGCGAGTACTCGATGATCACCGGCTCGCTGTCGAGCAGGCTGGCGCGCGCGGCGCGTCGCTTGGCCAGGAACAGCTTGTCCAGCAGCCACACCAGGCCCGAGCCCAGCGTCAGCACGACCAGCGCGATCTCAAACCATTTCATGCGTGTTCCTTTGCGGGTTTACTTGTTGTCCATCTGCAGGACGGCCAGGAAGGCTTCCTGCGGGATTTCCACGCGGCCGACCTGCTTCATGCGCTTCTTGCCTTCCTTCTGCTTCTCCAGCAGTTTCTTCTTGCGCGAAACGTCGCCACCATAGCATTTGGCCAGCACGTTCTTGCGCATGGCCTTGACCGTGGTGCGGGCGATGATCTGCGAGCCGATCGCGGCCTGGATGGCCACGTCGAACATCTGCCTGGGAATCAGGTCCTTCATCTTGTCGCACAGCTCGCGGCCGCGCCGGTCGGCGTGGCTGCGGTGGGCGATCAGCGACAGGGCATCGACCTTGTCGCCGTTGATCAGCACGTCCACGCGCACGAACGGACCGGCCTCGAAGCGCACGAAGCTGTAGTCCAGCGACGCATAGCCACGGCTGACCGACTTGAGCTTGTCGAAGAAGTCCAGTACCACCTCGGCCATCGGCAGCTCGTAGCTGATCTGCACCTGGCTGCCCATGTAGTTGATGCCGAGCTGGCTGCCGCGCTTCTCCTCGCACAGCTTGATGATGTTGCCGATGTATTCCTCGGGGGTGAGGATGTTGGCGCGGATGATCGGCTCGCGGATTTCATCGACGTAGTTCACCGGCGGCAGCTTGGCCGGGTTGTCCATCATGACGATGGTGCCGTCGGTCTTGAGCACCTCGTAGATCACCGTCGGCGCGGTGGTGATCAGATCCAGGTTGTATTCGCGCTCCAGCCGCTCCTGCACGATTTCCATGTGCAGCATGCCGAGGAAGCCGCAGCGGAAGCCGAAGCCCATCGCCTCGGAGCTTTCCGGCTCGAAGCGCAGCGCCGCGTCGTTCAGGCGCAGCTTGTCCAGCGCCTCGCGCAGGTCCGGGTAGTCCTCGGCATCGACCGGGAACAGGCCGGCGAACACGCGCGGCTGCATTTCCTGGAAGCCGGGCAGCGGCTTGCTGGCCGGATCGGCGGCCAGGGTCAGGGTGTCGCCGACCGGGGCACCATGGACGTCCTTGATCGAGGCGGTCACCCAGCCCACTTCGCCGGCCGACAGCTTGCCCAGCGGCTTGCGCTTGGGGGTGAACACGCCGACCGCGTCGACCTGGTGGGTGCGGCCGGTGGACATCACCAGCAGCTTGTCGCCGGGCTTGATCTCGCCCTGCATGACGCGCACCAGCGAGACCACGCCCAGGTAGTTGTCGAACCAGGAGTCGATGATCAGCGCCTGCAGCTTGTCGGTGTCGCGCGGCACCGGCGGCGGGATGCGGTGGACGATCGCCTCGAGCACGTCCTGCACGTTCAGGCCGGTCTTGGCGCTGACCGCCACCGCGTCGCTGGCATCGATGCCGATCACCGCCTCGATCTCGGCCTTGGCCCGCTCGGTATCGGCGGTCGGCAGGTCGATCTTGTTCAGCACCGGCACCACTTCCAGGCCCTGCTCCACCGCGGTGTAGCAGTTGGCCACCGACTGCGCCTCCACGCCCTGGGCGGCGTCGACCACCAGCAGCGCGCCTTCGCAGGCGGCCAGCGAGCGGCTGACTTCATAGGAGAAGTCGACGTGGCCGGGGGTGTCGATGAAGTTCAGGTGGTAGACCTGGCCGTCCTTCGCCTTGTAGGGCAACGAGACCGACTGGGCCTTGATGGTGATGCCGCGTTCGCGCTCGATCGGGTTCGAGTCGAGCACCTGCGCTTCCATCTCGCGGGCTTCAAGGCCACCGCAGAGCTGGATGATGCGATCGGCCAGCGTGGACTTGCCGTGGTCGACGTGGGCGATGATGGAGAAGTTGCGGATATTCCGCATCGAATCGATGGACATTGGAGGTGGGCGGCGGCTCTGGGCCGTCGTCAGGATAACGGCGCATTATCGCACGCCCGGAGGCCTGCCCGCCCCAAGGGGCGGACAACGGGGCGCGGCGGGCCGTTCAGCTCCGCCGCGCCAGCCGGCTCATTCGCCCGCCTTGACCGCCACATAGCTCGTGGCCTGGCCACTGGTGACCAGCAGCATCACCACGTCGCCCTTCTTGTAGCTGGCCAGTTCGCGGTTCAGCGCGGCCACGCTGCCGACCGGGGTACGGCCCACGCGCACGATCACCAGGCCCGGGCTGAGCCGCGCTTCGCGGGCCGAGCTGCTGTTGACGGCGGTGATGCGCACGCCCTCGCCGGACTTCAGGCCCAGGCGTTCGCGCTCGGCGGCGCTCAGGTCGGTGACCTGCAGGCCGAGCAGCGCGGCGCTGGCCGGCCCGGGGGCAGCCTCGTCGTCGTTGGCCGCGGTGGTCGGGCGCACGTCACTGTCCAGCGTGGTCAAGGTGACGGTGACGTCCTTGGGCTTGCCGTCGCGCAGGATGCCCAGGCGCACCTTGGTGCCCGGGGGCATCACGCCGATCATCGGCGGCAGGTCGCTGGCGGCGTTGATCGCCGTGCCGTTGACCGAGCGGATCACGTCGCCGACCTCCACCCCCGCCTTGCCGGCCGGGCTGTCGGGCACCAGGCTGTTGACCAGGGCGCCCTTGGTGTCGGGCAGCTTCAGGCCCTGCGCCTGCAGCGAATCGATCGGCCCGACCTGCACGCCCAGCTGGCCGCGGCTGACATGGCCGGTCTTCTTGATCTGCTCGGCGGCGCTGACCGCCAGGTCGATCGGGATGGCGAAGCTGATGCCCATGTAGCCGCCGGAAGCGGAGAAGATCTGCGAGTTGATGCCCACCACCTCGCCGCGGGTGTTGAGCAGCGGGCCGCCGGAGTTGCCCTGGTTGATCGCCACGTCGGTCTGGATGAAGGGCACGTAGCGCTGGTCGGCATACGGATTGGCGCGCCCGGTGGCGCTGACGATGCCGGCGGTGACCGAGTGGTCCAGCCCGAAGGGCGAACCGATCGCCACCACCCACTGGCCGGGCTTGAGCGTATTGGAATCGCCGATGCGCACGGTGGGCAGGTTGTTCGCGCTGACCTTCAGCAGCGCCACGTCGTACTGCTCGTCGCTGCCGACCACCTTGGCCTTCAGTTCGCGGCCGTCGGACAGCTTGACGGTGACGTCGCTGGCGCCGTCCACGACGTGGTGGTTGGTGAGCACGTAGCCGTCCGGCGAGATGATGAAGCCCGAACCCATTGCGCGGCCGACGATGTCACCGTCGTTGCCACCGCCGCGACGTGGCCCCTGTCCCTGCCCCGGCATGCCGGGCATATCGAAGAAGCGACGGAAGAATTCCGGGATCTGGTCATCGTCGGGCATCTGCTGCGGGCCGCGGCCGGAGCGCTTCATCATGTCCGCGCGGGTGACCTTGGTGTCGATGTTGACCACGCCCGGGCCAACCTGCTCGACGAGGTTGGTGAAGTCGGGCAACCCGGCCACCAGCTGCGGCGCGGGCGTCGCGCTGCGGGTGGCGATCGGGGCGGTCTGGGCGGCAGGCGCGGCGGCGGGCTGCTGTGCACAGGCAGCCAGCGGCAGCGAGACAGCCAGCAGGCCCAACATCTGGTTGCGGATACGGGGATTCATCTGGAACACGCTCCTCAAGGACAGGTCTGGTGCTTGGAAGGGCAAAGCCGGGCCCACCCGCCCGCGGTGCGGGCGACTGGGGGAAACACTACGGAACAGGGGATGACGGCTTAGTGGCCGGGCATCGGAGGCAGGCGTTCTTCCTCGCCCGCCGCGGCCTGCGCCGGTTCGAACGGGTAGAACGTGGCGGCTGGTTCACCGCTGATGAAACTGGCGTTGAGCGTGCTCTGGCCTGCCGCCAGCGTCGAACGTGGCCACGGCCTGGCCTGCACGGCGGCCTCGGGATGGGCGAACGGGTTGGCAGGCGTGGACGCATTGGCCACCGCATTGGCGGGCGCATGCACGACCGGCGCGGCGTTGGCGGCCTGCAACTGCGGTGCCGGGTCACGGCGCGCGGCGCTGGCACGGGCAGCCTGCTGCACGCGGGTGGCCGAGGCGACGTTGCGGCTGCCGGCATCGCGGCGAGCGGCCGCCAACGCAGCGGCCGGCGCGGCGGCGGCCATCGTGCCGATGGCGTTGTCGCCATCCGGGTCGGCAGGCGTGGGCACCGGTGCGGCGGGAATCTGCGCGGTGCTGGCGAACACCGGCGTCGGTGTCGCGGGCACGGCTTCGGGGACGCGATCACGGGTCACGAACAGTGCCAGCGCGGCGACGGAGGCAGCAATCGCCCCGCCACCCCAACGCCAGGCACGCGCACGCGCCGGGGCCGGCGCAGCTTGCGGGGAAGGCTCCTCGGCCACGGCACTGCGTACCCGGGCGGCGAAATCCAACGGCGCCGGCGCGCTGGCCATGCCACGCAGCACGTCGCCGCACAGCTGCCAGCGCTCGTGGCAGCCGGACAGTTCATCGTCGTGCTGCAGGCGGCGCAGCAAAAAACGCGCTTCATCCGCCGGCAATTCACCGTCGATCAGTGCCGACAGTTGCTGCCGGTAATGGATCTCGAACTTGTCGCTGTTGGGGGAAATGGGTTGGCTCATACACGGTCACGCTGTCGGTCACGGGTGGCGCTGCCGGTCTCCAGGAGAGGCCGCAGCTCGGCGTCGATGGCCTCGCGCGCCCGGAAGATGCGCGAGCGCACCGTTCCGATCGGGCAATCCATCTTCTGCGCGATGTCCTCGTAGCTCAGGCCCTCCACCTCGCGCAGGGTGATGGCCGTCCGGAGTTCTTCCGGCAAGGCTTGGACCGCCTTCATCACGGTTTGTTCCAGCTCCTGGCGCATCAGTTCACGCTCCGGGGTATCGGTGTCGCGCAGGCGCGTGGCCCCGTCGAACTGCTCGGCATCGGCAACGTCGATGTCGTCGGTGGGCGGGCGGCGGTTGTGCGCGACCAGGTGGTTCTTGGCGGTATTCACGGCAATGCGGTGCAACCAGGTATAGAACTGGGCGTCGCCGCGGAAGTTGCCCAGCGCGCGATATGCGCGCAGGAAGGTTTCCTGGGCCACGTCCTGGCACTCGCTCCAGTCGCTGATGTAGCGCCCGATCAGGGCGACGATCCGATGCTGGTACTTGCGCACCAGGACATCGAACGCCGCGCTCTCGCCGCGCTGCACGCGCCGGACCAGTTCCAGGTCCAGATCCTGTGGTGTTTCGACTTCGGCCATGTCGGGCCGCACTCCTGTCGCCCGTCATGTCCGGGCGTTATGACCAGCGCTGGTTGGAAAAGTTCGCAGGGCCACCCGGGCCGCCACGCCGCAAGGTTAACGGGCGTTGCACCAGACTGGCGACCACCGCCGGCCGGGCGTGGCCTTCCCTACCCCCTGTCTTTGGGGATTTGACGTGAAGGAAACAACCTCTGGATGATAACGACCCCTTCCATACACACGCGGATGGTCAGACCCATGCTCTCAGGCTTCGATGGGCTCCGATTCAGTCACTGGCAGACCGAGATCCGCGATGACGGCATCGTGGTGCTCAGCCTCGATCGTGCCGATGCACCGGTCAACGTCTTCTCGCAGGACGTTTTGCTGGAGCTGGCCGAACTGATCGAGCGCATCGCGATCGACCCGCCGCGCGGCGTGGTGATCCGTTCCGCCAAGGCGAACGGTTTCATCGCCGGCGCCGATCTGAAGGAATTCCAGGAGTATGACCGCCGCGGCACGGTGAACGATGCCATCCGCCGCGGCCAGACCGTGTTCCAGAAGCTGGCCGAGCTGCCCTGCCCGACGGTGGCCGCCATCCATGGCTTCTGCATGGGCGGCGGCACCGAGATCGCGCTGGCCTGCCGCTACCGCGTGGCCTCGGACGATGCCTCCACGCGCATCGGCCTGCCGGAGACCAAGCTGGGCATCTTCCCCGGCTGGGGCGGCAGCGCGCGCCTGCCGAGCCTGATCGGCGCGCCCGCCGCGATGGACCTGATGCTGACCGGCCGTACCGTCTCGGCCAGCGCCGCGCGCGCGATGGGCCTGGTGGACAAGGTCGCCGCGCCGGCGGTGCTGGTCGATACCGCGGCCGCGCTGGCGCTCTCTGGCACGGTGCGCCCGTTCAAGCAGCGCTTCACCGGCTGGGCCACCAATACCTGGCTGGCGCGCAAGCTGCTGGCCCCGCAAATGACCAAGCAGGTCGCGCGCAAGGCCCGCAAGGAGCACTACCCGGCGCCGTACGCGCTGATCAATGTGTGGGAGCGCACCGGCGGCGCCGGCATCCAGGCGCGCCTGGACGCCGAGCGCAAGGCGGTGGTGAAGCTGGCTGGCACGCCGACCGCGCGCAACCTGATCCGCATCTTCTTCCTGACCGAACGATTGAAGGGGCTGGGCGGCAAAGCACATGGCATCACGCACGTGCACGTCGTCGGTGCCGGCGTGATGGGCGGCGACATCGCGGCGTGGTCGGCCTACAAGGGCTTCGAGGTCACGCTGCAGGACCGTGAGCAACGTTTCATCGACACCGCGCTGGCGCGCGGCAACGAGCTGTTCAACAAGCGGGTCAAGGATGCGGGCAAGCGCCCGGCGGTGGCTGCGCGACTGAAGAGCGACCTCGCCGGCCACGGCGTGGCGCAGGCGGACCTGGTGATCGAGGCGATCATCGAGAAGCCCGAAGCCAAGCGCGACCTCTACCAGCAGGTCGAGCCGCAGATGAAGGCCGACGCGCTGCTGACCACCAACACCTCTTCCATTCCGCTGACCGAGCTGCGCGAACACATCCAGCGCCCGGCCCAGTTCGCCGGCCTGCACTACTTCAACCCGGTGGCGATGATGCCGCTGGTGGAGATCGTGCAGCACGACGCCATGGCCGAGGAAACCCGCAAGCGCCTGGCCGCCTTCTGCAAGGCGCTGGACAAGCTGCCGGTGCCGGTGGCCGGCACGCCGGGCTTCCTGGTCAACCGCGTGCTGTTCCCGTACATGCTCGAGGCCGCCACCGCCTACGCCGAGGGCATTCCGGGCCCGGTGATCGACAAGGCGGCGGTGAAGTTCGGCATGCCGATGGGCCCGATCGAACTGATCGACACCGTGGGCCTGGACGTGGCCGCCGGCGTCGGCGAGGAACTGGCGCCATTCCTGGGCCTGCCCATTCCCGACGCGCTCAAGACCGTCGAGCCGGGCAAGCGCGGCAAGAAGGACGGCCAGGGCTTGTACAAGTGGGAGAACGGCAAGGCGGTGAAGCCGGAGGTGCCGAAGGACTACGAGGCGCCGGCGGACCTGGAGGATCGCCTGATCCTGCCGCTGCTCAACGAAGCGGTGGCGTGCCTGCACGACGGCGTGGTGAGCGATGCCGACTTGCTCGATGCCGGCGTGATCTTCGGCACCGGCTTCGCGCCGTTCCGCGGCGGCCCGATCCAGCACGTGCGCGCCACCGGCGCCGATGCGTTGGTGGAGCGCCTGAAGACGCTGCAATCGCGCTACGGCGACCGCTTTGCGCCACGTCCGGGCTGGGACATGCCCGCGCTGCGCGAGCCGGTGGTGTAAGCCGCCACCTCCGTCGCGAAAACGCCGCCCCCGGGGCGGCGTTTTCTCTTTTGCGTCCGGCGACCGCCGTCCTCCGCGCCTACTGTAGGAGCGGCTTCAGCCGCGACCGCCCCCCATCAAATCGCGGCTCCGCCTGCCGGAGTCGAGGCGCCCCCTCCCACATGCCATTCGACTAGGCCTGGTCGGGGCTCAAGCCCCTCCTGCAAAGCAGCAGACTTCCCGCCCACGCCCCGCCTCACGGATGCGGATGCCCGTGGTGCCCCTGCGCATCGGCGCCATGCCGGTGCCCATCGTCGTGCGCATGGCCGGCAGGATCGTGCCCGGCATGCGCCGCGTGCGCCTTGCCCGCGGCCGGATGCGCCGCGCAGGCATCGCCGCAGTGATCGGCCTCTACCTGCAGGGTCACGTGGTCGATATCGAACTCCGCATGCAGCACCGCCGCCAGCGTGCGCCGCAGGCGGTCGCCCTCCACGCCGTCGGCCGCCACCACGTGCGCGGTCAACGCCGGCGTGCTCGATGCCAATGCCCACACGTGCAGGTCATGCACGTCCACCACGCCGGGCTGCGCACACAACGCGGCGCGCACCGCCGCCAGGTCCACGCCCTTGGGCACGCCTTCCAGCAGCACGTTGAACGCTTCGCGCAGCAGCAGCCAGGTGCGCGGCAGCACCCACAGGCCGATCAGCACCGCGAGCACGGGGTCGATCCACTGCCAGCCGGTAAAGCGGATCGCCAGCGCGCCGAGGATCACCGCCACCGAGCCGAGCATGTCGCTCCAGACTTCCAGGTAAGCACCCTTGACGTTGAGGCTCTCGCCGGCACCGGCGCGCAACAGGCGCATCGCGATGAGGTTGACCACCAGCCCGAGCGCGGCGATCACCAGCATGCCGGTATCCCCCACTGCCTGGGGCTCGCGGAACCGCTGCGCGGCTTCCCACAGGATGTAGGCGCCCACGCCGAACAACAGCGCGCCGTTGGCGAGCGCGCCGAGCGCTTCGAGGCGGGCGTAGCCATAGGTACGCTTGGCATCCGGTGGGCGACGGCTCAGGCGCACGGCGACGAGGGCGATCATCAGGCCGAGCGTGTCGGTGGCCATGTGCGCCGCGTCGGACAGCAGCGCCAGGCTGCCGGTGGCGAAAGCGCCGACGATCTCGGCGACGAGAAAGCTGCCGGTAAGGGCGAGTGCCCACCACAACGGCTTCTCGTGGCGGATCTCGCTGGGGGCGTGGTTGTGGTCGTGTCCCATCGCGCGTGTTCCTTGAACTGGCCGCCACGATAGGCGGCCGGTGCACGCGGAGACTATTACACGCAGGCGACGGGGGCATGCTTGAGGCTGCACGCATGCAAAGGGGGTGCGGCACGGACCGCGACGAAACGCAACGGCCTACCC
>JAEWJB010000020.1 GCA_023386795.1 Pseudomonadota bacterium | reverse complement strand
CCTCTGCGCCTGCCGGAGGCGCGCTCTCCGACTGCGCCGCACCCGCGGCGGGACGACGCAGGAAGGTGGCCAGGGCGCGACGCGGCGGCGGGGTATCGGTCATCGGGACAGCGGCGTCAGGAGATTCCCTATTCAAACATGCGGAGTGCGCTGGCCGGAACCGCCGCCTTTTCGCGCTTGTCGGGTGTGACCCGCCGAGCAAGCATGACTGGCATGGAAAACAGGGAAAGCATCACTGGCCGCAGCGGAAGGGCCACGCCGTCCACGCGGGCCTCAGCGACGCCCACGGCGCATGCCCGGCGTGTGGTGGATCAGCTCCAGCAGCCCGGTGCGCTGGCGCGGCCGCAGCTGCTCGAAGCCGGCCAGCAGCTGCCGCTGCTGTTCGCTGAGCGGGTGGTAGCTGGCCTCCTCCTCCAAGATCGCCTCGGGCGGGCCGAAGCTCGCCTCGCCGCGTCCGGTGGCCAGGTATTCGAAAGCCAAGCCGCTGCGCTTGGCCAGGGCGATCAGGTTTTCCACCGAAGGCGCCGTGCCCTCGCTCATTTCCCACTGCGCCACCGCGCTGCGGGAGATACCCAGTTCCGCCGCCAACATCTCCTGCGTCATCCCGGTCAGTCGCCGGGCTTCGCGAATCCTTTCGTAGAGCTTGCTCACCACGTTTCCAATCGACGCACACACAGGTGCGCACATATAGCGTCCACGGCCGAAGGGCGGGCTCGCTCACCTGATCGGCCAATCCATGTCAGCAATTCTGACCTTGACGGAAAGCTGCAGTACAGCTGCAGAGGCGGGGCGCAATGCACGCAGTGACGGCCGTCTCATCGGCACGTCGCGCCGTGCACGTGCCCGGCGTGCGCCGCTATCGCGTGTGGTGGCTGGATGGGCGCGCATGGGTGGTCCCTGCCGTCCGCAAGGCACGCGCGCCGATGGCCGCGATGTCGCTGGCGCTAGGCGGCGTGGCAGGCCTGGTGGGTGCCGTTCCCGTGCCTTCGATGGCGTGGGCGCTCCTGGCGCTGCTCGCCAGCGGTGCGGTCACGCTGCGCGCGCACTGGCCGCGCTATCGAACCGGCTGGTTGCGGCGAAGGGGAGCGAGACCGGGGCCGTGGGTGTGGGCGATCGATGCCGAATCGGCCGCATGCACCGCGCGTATCCGCGCCGATGCCATCGCGCTGGGGGCTCAGGCGCGGCGGATGCCTTCGATGCGCATCCAGTCGCCATCCTGTTCGCAGCGAAGGTGATCGAACCACGCGGCATAGCGGTCGAGCAGCTCATCTTCTTGGCCGTGCAGGATGCCGGACAGCGCGATGCGTCCGCCTGGCGCCACGCGCTCGGCCAGCGTCGCGGCCAGGGCTTCCAGCGCCGAGGCAAGGATGTTGGCGACGACCACCGGATACGTCCCCACCGGTTCGTCCTCGGGCAGGTACACCGAAAAGCGCGCCCCGACCTCGTTGCGTTCGGCGTTGTCATGGCTGGCGACCAGCGCCTGCGGGTCGTTGTCCACGCCCACGGCCTCGCCGGCGCCGAGCTTCAACGCGGCCAGTGCCAGGATGCCCGAGCCACAGCCGAAATCGAGCACGCGCCGGCCCTGCAACAGTCCCTCGCCGGCCAGCCCGTCAAGCCAGCGCAGGCACAGTGCGGTGGTCGGGTGGGTGCCCGAACCGAATGCCAGTCCCGGGTCGAGACGCACGACGGCCGCGTCGGGCGTGCGCGCTTCCTCGGGCAGTTCGTGGTTCCAGGGGACGATGAAGGTGCGTTCGCCGAACTGCATCGGCTGGAACTGGTCCAGCCACGCGCGCTCCCAGTCCTCGTCGGCGACCTGGCGGAAGGTGACCTGCGTCCAGTCGAGCCCCGGGTCGAAGGCTTCCAGCGCGGCGAGCAGCGCCAGCGCGTCGGTGTCCTCGGGAAACAGGGCGGTCAGCACCAGGCTGTCCCACAGCGGGGTCTGGCCCACGCCCGGTTCCAGAATCGCCTGCTCGTTGGACGTGTCGGCATCCGCGTCCAGCAGCGTCACCGCCACCGCGCCGACATCCTCCAGCGCGTTCTCGTAACGGGGCTGGGTGGCTTCGGTGCAGCGCATGGTCAGTTCGAGGAACGGCATGGGGGACGACTCTTGGGGCGACAGGGCGGGCATCGTAGACCACCCCGGCGGCACTTGCCTGGCGCGGGTGCGGCGGCGGCACTTGGGTTAGACTGCGCGCGCGCCCGTGTGCCCTCCTGCCGCCGGGAACTGCCCGGACCCCATGCCCCAGACCCGTCACCGCCACCTGCTGATCCTGCTTGCGCCTGCCGCGCTGCTGGCGGTCGTGTGGGCGTACCGCATGGGTGGCGGCAAGCCGGTCGTGGCGTCCTGGCCGGGTACCGCGCCGGTCGCGGCCGTGGTGACCCCTGAACCGCGCCTGCCAAGCCTGCCCGCGCATGCGCCGGCCGAGGCACGCGCCCAGGTGGCCGCGGGCTTGCCGGTGAACCGTCGCGCCGCGTTCGAAGGCGAGACCGACCTGTACCGCTACGCCCAGCAACTGTCGGAAGCCGCGCGCGGCGGCGACGCAGAGGCGGGCTGGATGCTCAGCCGGGTCTATGACTATTGCGCCGCCTACGCGCAGAACCCGGCCGGCTATGCCGCCGACAACACCACGCTCGCCAGCCATCCCAATCCGGCCGTGTCGGCGATGATCGGCGCGCGCCAGCACCTGCAGTCGCGCTGCAACGGCTTCGTTGCCAGCGACGGCCTGACCGCCGCGAATATCCTGGCCCAGCGCACGCAGGCCGCGCAGGCCGGCAACCTGGCCGCCGAAGCCGCGCTGCTGTCGCTGGGGCAGCCGCTGGTGGCCACGGCGGCCTACAAGCGCGACCTCGTCCAGCGCGTACTCGCCTCGCGCGACCCGGAGGCCTACCTGGCGCTGTCCGGGGCGATGGGCGTGGCCGCGCGCGGGGATGATGCCTATCGCGGCTACGTGGCCGGCGACCAGTTCGCGCAGCTCGCCTGGCAGCTGGCCGCGTGCCGGCTGGGCCTGGCCTGTGGCGCGGAGAGCAACCTGATGACGAGTTACTGCGCCAACGGCGGCATCTGCTCCGCCGATGCCGCGCAGGACTTCCCGAGTTTTGTTTATGACGCCGCGTTGCCGCGGCAAAGTGCGGACAAGATGGACGAAATGATCAATACGCTGGTCAATGGCACGGGGGTGGCGTCATGAAGTTCCGACGTTTCCTGATCGGTGCGCGCTTCTGGTTCTGGGTGGTGGCCTTCGTCGCCTACTCGGCAGCCGCGGTGGGCATCGTGATGATCGATACCGCCGACATGCGTTACCAGAATCTCTCCCAGGTGCACCTCACCTCGGTGAAATCCGGTGAGCAGGTGCGCCGCATGGGCGCGTCGCAGGTGGCGGCGCTGTATCGCGCACAAAGCGGCATGCCGTTTGATTCGCTCCCGCCCGGTGCGACCTTCCAGATCGTCTGGCCGGACGGCTCCACCGAAACCGTCACCGTGGTCGACCCGACGTCGAGCACCGGCAACCAGCTGCAGGCCGGCTCGCAGCAGGCCGCGCCCACAAGCGGCGCGAACTGACTTCGCCGCCCAGCGCCACGCTTGGCGCGGACGGCAAAGAAAAAGGCGGGGAGATCCCCGCCTTTTTCATGCCTGCGTGCCGGCCGCCTCAGACCAGCGCGATCGACTGGTTCTTGCGCTCGGCCAGGCGCTTTTCCAGATAGTGGATGTTCTGCCCACCGCCCTGGAAGCCCTTGTCGCGCATGATCCGCTGCTGCAGCGGGATGTTGGTCTTGATGCCGTCCACGACCATCTCGCTCAGCGCCACGCGCATGCGCGCGATGGCGGTTTCACGATCCGGGCCGTGCACGATCAGCTTGCCGATCATCGAATCGTAGTTTGGCGGGACCTTGTAGCCGCTGTAGATGTGCGTATCCACGCGCACGCCCGGGCCACCCGGCGGATGGAACGCGGTGATCAGGCCCGGGTTGGGCATGAACGTTTCCGGGTCCTCGGCGTTGATGCGGCATTCGATGGCATGACCGCGCAGCACGATGTCGCTCTGCTTGATGGTCAGCTTCTGGCCGGCGGCAATGCGCAGCTGCTCGCACACCAGGTCGATGCCGGTGATGCGCTCGGTCACCGGATGCTCCACCTGGATGCGGGTGTTCATCTCGATGAAATAGAAGCGGCCGTTCTCGAACAGGAACTCGAACGTACCCGCACCGCGATAGCCAATGCGCAGGCAGGCTTCCACGCACACCTTGCCGATCTCGTTGCGCAGTTCCTCGGTGATGCCCGGTGCGGGCGCTTCCTCCACCACCTTCTGGTGGCGACGCTGCATCGAGCAGTCGCGCTCGCCCAGGTGGATCGCATTGCCCTGGCCATCGGCCAGCACCTGGATCTCGATGTGGCGCGGGTTCTCCAGGAACTTCTCCATGTAGACCTGGTCGTTGCCGAATGCCGCCTTGGCCTCCGACTTCGTGGTCTCGATGGCGGTCTTCAGCGCGCCCTCCACGTGCACGACGCGCATGCCGCGGCCACCACCGCCACCGGCGGCCTTGATGATGACCGGGAAACCGATCTCGCGGGCGATCTTCGTGTTGGCCACGATGTCATCGCCCAGCGGGCCGCCCGAGCCGGGTACGCACGGCACGCCGGCGGCCTTCATCGCGCGGATCGCTTCCACCTTGTCGCCCATCAGCCGGATGGTGTCGGCCTTCGGGCCGATGAAGATGAAGCCGGACTGCTCCACGCGCTCGGCAAAGTTGGCGTTCTCCGAGAGGAAGCCGTAGCCCGGGTGGATGGCCTGGGCGTCGGTGACCTCGGCCGCGGCGATCAACGCCGGGATGTTGAGGTAGCTGTCGGCCGAGGCGGCCGGGCCGATGCAGACCGACTCGTCGGCCATGGCCACGTGCTTGAGGTTGCGGTCGACGGTGGAATGCACCGCGACCGTGCGGATGCCGAGGGTGTGGCACGCGCGCAGGATGCGCAGCGCGATCTCACCCCGGTTGGCAATGACGACTTTATCGAGCATGCGCTGCTCCTCAGCCGATCACGAACAGGGGCTGGTCGAATTCCACGGGCTGGCCGCTCTCGCCGAGGATCGCCACGATCGTGCCCGACACGTCGGCCTCGATCGGGTTGAACATCTTCATCGCCTCGATGATGGCCAGCGTCTCGCCGGCCTTGACCGCCTGGCCGACGCTGACGAACGCGGGCTTGTCCGGCGCCGGCGAGGTGTAGAACGTGCCGACCATCGGCGCACGCAGCACGTGGCCTTCCGGAAGCGCGTTGCCGGCCTTGGCGGTGCCGCCGGTGGAAGCTTCGGTAGGCGACTGCATCGGCATGCTCGGCGCGGGGACGGCCGCCGGCGCGGCCATCACCACCGGGGCCGGCGCCGGCGCGGCATAGCCGCCCTTCGGCGTACGGGCCAGGCGGACGCTTTCCTCGCCTTCCTTGATTTCGATTTCGGCGAGGTTCGACTCTTCGAGCAGGTCGATCAGCTTCTTGATTTTGCGCAGATCCATGGTGGCCTCTTGGGTAAACGTGGAATGGCGGCGCGCGGCCGCCCGGTACGGAAGAAAGGGGTCAGGCCGGCGCGAGGCGGGCGAGGGCGGCGTCGAGCGCCAGCCGGTAGCTGTCCGGGCCGAAGCCGACGATCACGCCCAGCGCCTTGTCGCTGAGATAGCTGTGGTGGCGGAACGGCTCGCGGGCGTGCGGGTTGGACAGGTGCAGTTCGATGAACGGGATCGCCACGCCCAGCAGTGCGTCACGCAGGGCGACCGAAGTGTGGGTGAAGGCGCCGGGGTTGATCAGGATGAAGGCGACGCTTTCCTCGCGGGCGGCATGGATGCGGTCTACCAGCGCGTGTTCGGCATTGGACTGGAAGTGCGCAAGCTCATGCCCGGCCGCCTGGGCCTGGGCGCCCAGGCGCCCGTTGATGTCGGCCAGGGTGTCGCGACCATAGACCTCCGGCTCGCGGCTGCCGAGCAGGTTCAGGTTGGGGCCGTGCAACAGCAACAGTCGGGCCATGGTGCGCAGGGAGACCGGAAAGGCCGCGAGTCTGCGCGATGCCCGCGATACTGTCCAGATAGGCGAAGTTCCCGATGTTTTAAGCGAGCGTTTGAAAGCTGCCGGAAACCCCCGCCGATGCTGGGATCGGCGTATCGAGGCACGCGACAGGTACCGGCCGCCGCTGCTCGAAACCCCGCCTCGAACCGACCAAGCCCGGCGACGACGGCCCGGGGGAGCGCATTGCGGCCCCGGGCCCCGCCCCAGCCGCTCAGCGGGCGGCGCGCAGCAGGGCGTCCTCGACGATCGCCTGGGTCAACACCGTCGGCAGCACGGTCGGCGGCGCGCCCGGGCCATAGACCACGTACAGCGGCACGCCCACCGCCTGGTGCTGCCTGAGGAAGGCGCTGATCGCCGGATCCTCGTTGGTCCAGTCGCCGGTCATGTACACCGCATCGACCCGGCGCAGGGTGTCGCGGAACTCACCGCTACCCAGCACGTGCCGTTCGTTGGCCTTGCAGGTGACGCACCAGTCGGCGGTCATGTTGACGAAGACCACGCGGTTGTCCGCGCGCAGGCGGTCCAGCAATTGCGCCGAATAGGCGACCTCGCCGGCCTCGGCAGCTGGCGCGCGTGGCGGGGCCAGTCGCGTGACACCCCACACCGGCAGCAGGGCCAGCACCAGCATGGCGCTGGAGAGGGTCAGGCCGAGCCGATGGCTGCGCCAGCGGCTGCGCTCGAACCACCACAGTCCCAGCGCCAGCAGCGTCGCGCCGACCAGCACCAGCGCCAGCGCATCCACGCCACGCTGCTTGCCGAGTACCCACAGCAGCCAGATCGCGGTGAGATACATCGGGAACGCCAGCACCTGCTTGAGCGTTTCCATCCACGGGCCGGGCGTGGGCAGGCGCCGCGCCAGCGAAGGCACGAAGCCGATCAGCAGGAACGGCAACGCCAGCCCCAGGCCCAGCACCACGAACACCAGCATCGCCGGCAACGCAGGCGCGGCGAACGCATAGGCCAAGGCGGTGCCCATGAACGGCGCGATGCACGGGCTGGCGACCACGCAGGCCAGCACGCCGGTGAAGAAGTCGCCGACCGGGCCGTTGCGCGAAGCCAGCGACTGCCCGATCCCGCCACTGCCGCCCAGGGTGAACAGCCCGGACAGGCTCAGGCCGATGGCGAACATCAGGTAAGCCAGCATCGCCACGAACCACGGCTGCTGCAGCTGGAAGCCCCAGCCCGCGGCCTGGCCTGCGGCGCGCAGCCCAATCACCAGCGCGCCGATCGCGGTGAACGACACCAGCACGCCCAGCGAGTACCAGAGGGCGTGGCTGCGGGCGCGGGCACGGCTCTCGCCGCTGTGCGCCAGGCCGAGCACCTTCAGCGAGAGGATCGGCAGCACGCACGGCATCAGGTTGAGCACCAGGCCACCGGCCAGTGCGGCGATCAGCACCCACAGCAGGTTCTGCCGCTGCGGCGGCGGCACGCTGCGGTTGTCGTTCTCGGCCGAGGCGTCGGGAAAGGCAGGTGCCTTCGCCGCCGGCACCGGCCGCGCGTTGCCGCTCAGCGGCTGGATCGGCAGGGGTGCGGCGCTGGCCTGCTCGGGCGGAGTGAGCTTGCCCGCCGGCAGCGAGAGCTTCACCCGGCGGGTCATCGGCGGATAGCAGATGCCGTCGGTCTGGCAGCCCTGGAAGGTGGCCACCAGCGTGATGTCGGCCGGCGCGGTCTGGCGGCGCAGCAGCGGCAAGGTGACCTCGGCCTGGTCGAAATACACCACCACGTCGCCGAAGTGCTCGTCATGGTGCGAGCGGCCCGGCGGCCAGCGCGGCATGCCGGTGGCGATGTCCTTGCTGCCTTCCAGCGCCAGCGAGGTGCGGTCGCGGTAGAGGTAATAACCCGGCGCGGGGGTGAAGCGCAGCAGCAGGGTGTTGCCGTCGCCGACGATGGCCTCGAACGCGAACGCCTGCTCGGCCGGCAGCGGCAAGGCTTCCATGCCACTGCCCGGCAAACCGGGCAGGCCCGGGGCGGCGCCCGGCAATCCCGGCGCGCGCGGCAGGCCGCCTGGCGCAGCGGCCGTGGCGGGCTCACCGGGTGGCAGCTTCACTTCGATGCGCCGCTTCTGCGGCGGGTAGCACACGCCCGCGTCGGCACACCCCTGGTAGCGCACTTCCAGGGTGACGCTGTGCGTGGCCGGGTCGGCCTGGCCGGCGAGCACCGCGCGCAACTGCCCGCGGTACGTCTCCACGTTGCCGAAGAACTCGTCGTGCTTCTTGTGGCCTTCCGGCAGGGTCAGCGGGCCGGGCGTGAAGCCCTCGCCGACCGGGGCGACCGCGATGCGGTGCCGGTAGAGGTAATAGCCTTCGGCGATCTTCCACTGCAGCTCGATACCGTCGCGGCCGTCGGCGCGCGCGCTGAGCGCGAACGCCTGGTCCACCGGCAGCAGGTCGGCTTCGGTGAAGGCCAGGGCGGGCAGCGAGGACAACGACAACGCGCACAGCGCGAGGAAACGGTGCAGCCACTTCATCAATCAGGAATCCTCGAAGGTTTGCGCCCGCACCCAGTCCAGGTAGGCGGGCAGGCCGGCACTGGCCGGGATCGCGACCGCTTCGGGCAGGTCGTACGGGTGCAGTTCGCACAGCCGGGCGATGGTCGCGTCCAGGCGCGCCTGGCGGGTCTTGATCAGCAGCTGGACTTCCTCTGCGGTTTCCACCGCCCCGTTCCAGCGATAGACCGAGTGTGCCCCGGGCAGCCGGGTCACGCACGCCGCCAGCCCCTCGCCGACCAGCGCGCGGGCGATCGCCTCGGCGCTCTGTGCGTCGGGGCAGGTGCTCAGCAGCAGGTGGACCGGGTCGGCGGCGGGCATCTGCCCAGTATAGGCGGGCGCTCCCCCGTGGCGTCCGGCGCGGGGACCCCGGGGCGCGGCCCAAGCGGGGGAGATGAAAAATTTTCCTTCGCCGGCCCCTTGAAAGCCTCCCGGCGGGCTCCATTACTGGCCCCGTCC
The DNA here is from genome assembly GCA_023386795.1 of Pseudomonadota bacterium. Lineage (GTDB taxonomy): Bacteria > Pseudomonadota > Gammaproteobacteria > Xanthomonadales > Xanthomonadaceae > Stenotrophomonas_A. The sequence continues at coordinate 2,634 of JAEWJB010000020.1, read as the reverse complement.
CGCCCTGCGGGTTTTTTGTGTCGCGTGTTGGCACTCGTCACAAGCGAGTGCTAATATCGCCAGTCTTTTCCAGACCAATCAATCACTTAAGAGGGTCTTTCAATGAGCATCAAGCCGCTTCATGACCGCGTGGTGGTCAAGCCGATCGAAGCCGACGAAATCTCCGCCGGCGGCATCGTGATCCCGGACTCGGCCAAGGAGAAGTCCACCAAGGGTGAAGTCGTGGCCGTGGGCACCGGCAAGCCGCTGGACAACGGCAACGTGCGCGCGCCGGCCGTCAAGGTGGGCGACAAGGTCATCTATGGCCAGTACGCCGGCAGCAGCTACAAGTCCGAAGGCGTCGAGTACAAGGTGCTCCGCGAGGACGACATCCTGGCGATCGTCGGCTGATCGCCACGCTTCGCATTCCCCCGAATTCCACGAAATCACTGAGGTACTAGCTAATGGCTGCCAAGGATATCCGTTTCGGTGAAGACGCCCGCTCGCGCATGGTGCGCGGCGTGAACGTGCTCGCCAATGCCGTCAAGGCCACCCTGGGCCCGAAGGGCCGCAACGTCGTGCTCGAGAAGAGCTTCGGCGCCCCGACCATCACCAAGGACGGCGTCTCCGTCGCCAAGGAAATCGAACTGGCCGACAAGTTCGAGAACATGGGCGCGCAGATGGTCAAGGAAGTCGCTTCCAAGACCTCCGACAACGCCGGTGACGGCACCACCACCGCGACCGTGCTGGCCCAGGCCTTCATCCGCGAGGGCATGAAGGCCGTTGCCGCCGGCATGAACCCGATGGACCTCAAGCGCGGCATCGACAAGGCGGTCACCGCCGCCGTCGCCGAGCTGAAGAACCTGTCCAAGCCGACCGCCGATGACAATGCCATCGCGCAGGTCGGCACCATCTCGGCCAACTCGGACGAGTCGATCGGCAACATCATCGCCGAGGCGATGAAGAAGGTCGGCAAGGAAGGCGTGATCACCGTCGAGGAAGGCTCGGGCCTGGACAACGAGCTGGACGTCGTGGAGGGCATGCAGTTCGACCGCGGCTACCTCTCGCCGTACTTCGTCAACAACCAGCAGAGCCAGTCGGCCGACCTGGACGATCCGTTCATCCTGCTGCACGACAAGAAGATCTCCAACGTGCGTGACCTGCTGCCCGTCCTCGAGGGCGTGGCCAAGGCCGGCAAGCCGCTGCTGATCGTGGCCGAGGAAGTCGAGGGCGAAGCCCTGGCGACCCTGGTCGTCAACACCATCCGCGGCATCGTCAAGGTCTGCGCGGTCAAGGCCCCGGGCTTCGGTGATCGCCGCAAGGCGATGCTGGAGGACATGGCCATCCTGACCGGCGGCACCGTGATCTCCGAGGAAGTGGGCCTGTCGCTGGAGAAGGCCACCATCAAGGACCTCGGCCGCGCCAAGAAGGTGCAGGTCTCGAAGGAGAACACCACCATCATCGACGGCGCCGGCGAAGGCGCGGGCATCGAGGCCCGCATCAAGCAGATCAAGGCGCAGATCGAGGAGACCTCCTCCGACTACGACCGCGAGAAGCTGCAGGAGCGCGTGGCCAAGCTGGCCGGCGGCGTGGCCGTCATCAAGGTCGGCGCCGCCACCGAAGTCGAGATGAAGGAAAAGAAGGCGCGCGTCGAAGACGCCCTGCATGCCACCCGCGCTGCGGTCGAGGAAGGCATCGTCCCGGGCGGCGGCGTCGCCCTGATCCGCGCCAAGGCCGCGATCAAGGACCTGAAGGGTGCCAACGAAGACCAGAACCACGGCATCCAGATCGCCCTGCGCGCGATGGAAGCCCCGCTGCGCGAGATCGTCACCAATGCCGGCGACGAGCCGAGCGTGGTGCTGAACCGCGTCGCCGAAGGCAAGGGCGCGTTCGGCTACAATGCCGCCAACGGCGAGTTCGGCGACATGATCGAGTTCGGCATCCTGGACCCGACCAAGGTCACCCGCACCGCGCTGCAGAACGCGGCGTCCATCGCCGGCCTGATGATCACCACCGAAGCCATGGTGGCCGAGCTGCCGAAGAAGGACGAGCCGGCGATGCCGGGCGGCGGCATGGGCGGCATGGGCGGGATGGATTTCTGATCCGAGCCTCTGCGACAACAAGCCTCACCACGAAGCCCGGCCCTGTGCCGGGCTTCGTGTTTCGGACCGTCGAGCCACGGAGCTTGTCGGCTTGAACACAGTCTCGACGTGCTCGACAAGGTGATCGATCAGCAGTCGAACACGCAGCGGCACGTGACGCGCGGCGGGGTAGACCAGCGAAAACGGGCGGGCGCAGCCGGCATGGGCGCCGAGCACCTCCACCAACCGCCCCTTCGCAAGATCGTCCTCGACGACGAAGCGGTAGGTTTGCAGCAGGCCTGCGTCACTGCGTGCGAGGGTGACGGTGCCGAGCAGATCTTCGGTGCAGCGGATACCACCGCGCACGGCGATGTCGGTCTCGACCTCGCCGATCTTCAGACGCCATGGCACGGGCAAGCCCGTACGGGGCAACACGAACTGGATGCAGTCGTGACGTGCTAGCTCGTCGATGCATCTCGGTGTGCCGTGCGCGGCCAGGTAGCCCGGTGACGCCACGACCACCAGCGAGGCATCCAGCAGTTTGCGGACGATCAGGCTGGAATCGGCCTGGTGG